>NZ_JASJEB010000188.1 GCF_030064895.1 Crocosphaera sp.
AAATAATTAGCATAGTTGTAGAGATTTTTAGATAAGAAACATAGTCGGTCAATTTCAGCATAAAACCGATGATTTTTTTTAATAATATGTCTCTCAACTAATCTCATGAATAATCCGTAAAAATGTTGTTTAATTATCAAGCACACAAGTGATTGATTAATTTAGGATAAAGAGGGAGTCCCCTGGATTTCCGAGTAGGTTTCATTGTACCATTAAAGGTACCAGCAGAGTCATTAATTTTTGTCAAGGAGGCTGTAGTTAAGTACAAAATAACTGAACATATTTATCCTGATTTGACTATATATGACTATATTTCCGTTGAATGTTTATGATACTAATCTAAGGGTTGGTTAGGGGAATATGGTCAAATCATCATCTTTTATTATCATTTCAGCTTATCTTCCCAGTCACCCCGTCTCCCCGTCTCCCAGTCACCCCGTCTCCCCAGTCTCCCAGTCTCCCAGTCTCCCAGTCTCCCCGTCTCCCCACACCTTAACCGCGATGACCTGTAACAATATAGGAAACACGCTGAGCAATATTAGTAGAGTGATCAGCCATTCTTTCTAGATGACGAATCATCAGAGCAAGGAGTAAAAACGGTTCAATTACCCCTGGAATATTGCGCTGATAAGCTAAATGATGATAAAGCTTATCGTAAGCATCATCTACGGTATCGTCTAACTTTTTCACTCGTTTGCCTGCTCCTGCATCCAAGTCAGCCAAAGCGACTAAACTCGTAGCTAACATCATTTGAGCATGATTAGACATCATAGCAACATCTCCCATACAGTCGTGGGGTTCGTAGGGGAATAATTTAACGGCAATTTCGCCTAAATCTTTGGCATAATCTCCAATACGCTCTAAATCTCTTATTAATTGCATAAAAGCACTCAACAAACGTAAATCTTGAGCAACGGGAGATTGTAGTGTCATTAATGTGGCACAGTCTAGTTCAATTTTACGATAATAACGGTCAATTTGTTTATCCAAAAGAGCAATTTTATGAGCAGCATCAATATCTCTTTCAAACAAAGCTTGATGACTGAGTCGGAAGGATTCTTCGACTAAGGTTCCCATGCGTAATACTTCTTGTTCGAGTCGTTTCAAACAACGTTGAAAGTAGGTATTTTCAGGATAATTATCTGGGGAAGAGAGATTCACAACACTATTGTTAACCTATGTTTAATCCTAACTTGATAAAAAATTTAATTTAAACTTATATCTACCATAGTCCTTTTTCTATACCAGTTACAACAAATTGCAACATAAATTTAGTTTCAGACTGTCTAGTCTAACCGCAATAAGTTAAGAAATCACCAACAGTTTAAGAGGTTTTGGTTAACATAACTTTTATCCAAGCCCCTCCTGTATCGGGATGGTTTTCGGCTGTAATTGTTCCCCCGTGAGCTTCGATAATTTCTTGGACTATCGCTAGACCTAAACCACTTCCTGATCTGATAGATTCACTTTCTATATTTTGTCGAGTGCGAGAGGTATCTCCTCGATATAAACGATTAAAAATATGGGGTATATCCTTTTCTAAAAAACCTACTCCTTGATCGAGAATATTAATTTCTATTGTTTCATTATCCTGATTATCTCTAAGATTGACTAAAATTTCACTGTTATTAAGACTATGTTTGATACTATTATCAAGAAGATTTATAAAAACTTGAATTAGACGAGAGCGATCTCCAGAAAATTGTAATACTTTCGCGCCAGAAATACTTAAATGAATTTTTTTTTGTTGGGCCAGGGGTTCTACTACTTGCCAAGCAGCTAATAAGATATCATTTAATTCTAATAGTTCTAAGCATAAACTTTGGTGAGGATTTTCTTGTATTTGGCTCAATTCTAACCAATCTTCAACTAAATGAATCAGACGCTGGGTTTCTTGTCGCATTTGCTTGGCCCGACGACTTTCAGGATCTGCTAAACGTCCTTCCAACCACTCAGAAATCAGAGCAATGGAGGTTAAGGGGGTGCGTAACTCATGGGTTAGATCGGATAAAGCGCGATCGCGACTACGGGATAATTCCACTAGGGGTTGTTGGTTATGAATATAGACAACAACTTGTCCTTGGGGTAGAGGATAGCTAAACCCTTTTAAAGCCACAGCACTGCTATTTATGCTATTTTTTGAGTAATCTTGGTTTTCATGGCTTGCAGGGACATAATTAGCGGGGTAGAATGTCCATTCATTCACTTGAGGGGTTTGACTTTGCCTAGTTTGTTCGATTAGTTGATCTAGTTCATAAGAGCGAACTAACTCCAGCAATAAACGAATTTGTCCAGGTTGCCAGCGATCGATTTGCAACAAGTTCTGAGCTTGTTGATTACACCATAGTAACTGATTTTCCTCATCTACCCGTAAATAGGCAATGGGAGCGATCTCGATAATTTGCTGTTTTAGGGCTAATTCTTGCTGTTGTTTGTGGTACTGTTCTTGAATATAACCAATTTCTCTCTTGATGAGAGTTATTACAGGCAATGCTCCTAATAAATCTCGTGTATCAGGGGATAGGGTTAAAATATGTTTTAATTGAGCTTTTAGGCGATAACGGTTCCAGAGTAGGATGGTTATGCTTAACAGAAAGCCAAAAATAAATGAGTACAAAATTACATCAAGGGTTTGACAGCAGTTTTCAATTGAGTTTATTTTGTAAAGAGTACCACGATGGAAGTTCAAGAAGGATAGTTTCCGCTATATAAAACTTACTCAAACTTACCCATCAGGTTTTTAGGCTCATGATAACTTGGTTTGAGTCTATTTTACTTCCTGCTTCATCCAAGGGAGTCGGCTCTGACTTGTCCACAGGCGTAACATTGGCCGTAGCTCGGCCTAGTTTGAGTAACTTTAGTGAATATTGGGTAGGTTTTTGGGAGCAGCATCAACCCCCTTGAAGCCTACACTCTACGAATGTAAGTGTATGGAGCGTCACTGGAAACAAAAGATTTCCATACAAGACGAAAAAGCGATCGCTTTTTTTCTCTTAAATGTCGGATTCTTGACCCTCGGTTTTACCAATAGTCTGAAAATCCGACCAATATATAAACCTATTCTTGCTCTTGGGTACTACTATTAATCGCTTGTAGGGACTTTTCAAAGTTAAGTCTTTGTTCAGCATTGCGTAAAAAGTAACCACTCATCATGGCTGAGGCTAATAATTTCCCTAAGTGGTCCCGACTGGTACTAACAGTTACACCAAAATGTTCAGAGGGAAGGTTCCCCAGTAAACCAATAATATTCCGTTCCATGACTTGAAAAACTTCCTGGGATTCAGGTTTAGACAGTTGAGAAATAGTTTCGGGGCTGAGGGACTGAACATATTTCCACAAGCTTTCACTCATTTCATTTTCATTATTAAAAAAGTCTTGGGAACGGTTTAGCTCGTTATTCACTGTGTGGCCTCCTGTGGATTTTACCTGTTTATGCCGCTTTTAAGGGAAATGATACTATTTCAATTAATTTATCTTTCCCTCCCAGTGTAACAAGTCTCTTAACAAAATAGGAGTCAGTAGAACCGAACCGCAATTTCCGATCCCCCGACTCCATGCTATGCTATTTTTTGCTTTGATTTAACTAGCTAAATATTCTTGAATATTAGCTTTACGTTTTCTCAGTTTAGATAAAGCCTCTCTTTCGATTTGTCTAACCCTCTCCCGACTAATATTAAGACGGGCACCAATCTTAGCTAAAGTTAAGGGTTGTCCATCCATGAGTCCAAACCGCAAGGCAATAACTTGTTTTTGTTGAATGGTTAAATCTTCCATCAACTTTTCCAGGTCAAACTGCAAAGAAGAATGGGTAGCAAAGTCTTCAGGAGACTGGCCTTCATCCTCGAGAAGATCCCCTAATTCCGTGTCTTGGTTATCCCCTACCCGTAAATCTAAGGAAAGGGGTTGACGGGATCTTTCTAGATAGTCTCTCACTTGTTTAGAGGTTAAGTCCAATTCTTCGGCCAGTTCGCTGATGGTGGCAGCCCTACCTTTAAGTTGAGAGAGTTCCCGTTGTGCTTTTTTGATTTTATTCAGTTTTTCAGTGATATGAATGGGAAGCCTAATGGTTCGGCTTTTTTCGGCGATCGCCCGCGTAATTGCTTGACGTATCCACCAGTAGGCATAGGTTGAGAAGCGATAGCCTTTGGTGGGGTCAAATTTTTCTACCCCTCGCTGCATACCAATGGTTCCCTCTTGGATAAGATCCAAAAGATCCAAATTGCGTTTGAGATACTTTTTGGCCACAGATACTACTAGGCGAAGGTTGGCTTCTACCATTTTTCGCTTGGCTGCTTCTCCTGCTTCAACCACAGAAGAGAATTCTTTTTTAGAGAGTTTTGCGGCTTTGGCCCACTGACTGTCTGTGGGTTCTTTGCCGCTTTCTTGGATCATCTCGTCTCGCAGTTTCTCTAGATTAACCAAGCGTTGAACTCGCTTGGAATAAAGAATTTCCTCCTCATGGCTTAGCAAGGGAACACGACCAATTTCTTTGAGATAAGCCCGAACTGGGTCAGGATTACTTTTAGTTAGCTTCATAAGAAATTTTTTATCTGGTAGTTTAGTTTCGGATAATGAAGAGTAAGTAATAGTGATATATAAAAGTAAAAGCTTATGGTAACAGAATTTTTACAGAAGTTGCTGTTTCTTTATATTTTTGTTAGAAGATCATGGTTTTGCCGTTTAACTATAGATATTTTTAGTGGAGTGATGATTCCATAATACATCTTTATTTAAGTATGAATCCCTAACTTTTTGTTTGGTTCCTTAACAATAGTACATCATTTTATTAACTTTTGTAAAGTTTCTGAGCATAGCGAGTTTGGCTTAGGTTTTTGTCTTCTAGAAAAACCACCTAAAGCAATGACAACTAAGGGAATTAAAGATGAAGATTCAGGGACGGATGTTGGCTGTACTTCAAAAGCACCAATATCCACCGTCCCATTGACAATGCGATCGAATCCTGAACCTCGTTGGTCAAACAGTAATCCGACCGTGTAAGCATTGTCTCCCCCATCAATGGCAATGCTGCCAGCAATTAGGGCGTGGGTTTTAGTGGTACCGCCGTTATTTTTGAGAATACCCAAACCAGGATTTCCGGATAAAAATGGACTACAACTACCGTCTTCAATCAGGTTATTGAACTTAACATTGATACCTCCACTATTCAAGACACAATCGAGACCTGTGCTATTAGCAATAATGGTATTATTGACACTCTCCCGAATCCGCTACGCTAAATTCGGGAGATTCTTCTCTCACAGGCTCTTATCTAGCCAATCTTTCATTGGCCCCGACAGAACGCCTCCAGAAGCTTCTTGATGCAATAGCGAGTGGGGGGAACCCCCAAGACCGCGCTGCATCGCTATTTCATTCACGGGCTGTCCGACCGCTACTAATCCTCGATTTCTTATCACTTGACTGGCTGCAACATCACGATTTGTTGTGTACCCACAATTAGGGCAGTGATGAACCCTATTTGACAGACTCTTTTTGCCTGTTTGGGTATTGCAATTAGGGCATATCTGACTGGTGTAGTCTTTATCTACCTTAAGAAAATAGACATCTCTTTTCCAACAAACATAAGCCAAGATGTTGAAGAATTGACCGAA
>NZ_JASJEB010000119.1 GCF_030064895.1 Crocosphaera sp.
CTCTTTTTTAGTCCATCAAGCGCGATTGCATCAATGACTTTCTGGCGGAGATCATAACTGTAAGGTTTAGCCATAGAGGAGAAAAGTTTAAGGGTCTTTCTCTATTCTATGTCCTAATCGCCCTGGCGATTGCTATAAGAGAATGGTAAAATATTCAAAAAACTAGAGAAAAACGATGACAAGTAAATTAATTGATTTTCAAATTCCCATAGATTTATATCAAAAAATACAGCAATTAGCTACAGAGGAACAAAGCGATCCTGTGAGTTTAATTGAACAGCTTATTAGTAACACCTATCAACGTAAATCATGGTTAAATGATCTAGCAATGCTTCGTCAACAAATTAAAAAGGATGGAGGATTAGAATTAGGTAATACTAAAGAAGAGATGATCAATAATTTACATAAAACTCGTCAAGAAATTTTTGAAGCTGATTATCCATTATCCATTTTCCATTATTGAACTTGCTTATAATTTAATCAAAGTAACAGCAATATTTCCTGAGAAACAAACGTCTATATCTGTTCCTTTTGAATGTTCCCTTTTAGCGTATTCTCCGTGATAATAAAATAAGTCTCCTTCCACTCGATAATTAACTGGTAAAGGATGGGTACTACCTTCACAAAAAATAATTTTAGGTTCTGGTGAATCGGTTTCTAAATGAGGTAAATTAACGTTCCAGAAACTCCCCGTTTCTAAAGTTTTATCCCAAAGAAAGTCTAAAACTTTTTCTGTCCATTTGCTGGCTAATTCCCAATTAATTTTTGAAGGACGTTTAATCCAATGAGAAATTGCAATACCTGGAATACCGTGCATTGCTGCTTCTCTAACTGCGGCTACAGTTCCAGAAATATAGACATCAACTCCTAAATTTCCCCCTGCATTAATTCCAGAAAGAACCCATTTTGTCTCTTTATTAATATGTTTTACAGCAATTCTAGTGCAGTCTGCTGGTGTACCATCTACTGCGTATTCTGTCAAGGAACGCTTATCTAAATGGATAGGTTTATGGGTGGTGACACGGTGTCCACAACCAGAATGGGGTTCTTTTGGGGCAACAATAATGCCCTCTCCTCCTAATGCTTTTGATAAGGCACGAATTCCGGGGGCATCAATACCATCATCATTAGTTAAAATAATTGTCATAATAGTATTTTACTGTTTAGTTTTTTGAGTGAATAAATAAATATCATCTTTTGTATAGGTTAAATTAAAATTAGTATTTTGTCTAACCTTTTCTTTGATAGTTTCGATTAATTCTGGAGAACTTTCTCGGCCTGGATGTCTTTGATTTAATAAGATATAATCGAATTGGTCAAAATCCCAAGATTCTGCTCCATTTTCGGCTAATTTAATTATAGCACGTTGACTTAAATGGGGTGCTATATAATTGGAGGTTAAGACATTTCCTTGAGTAGAAATTTTACTAATTGCTTCATTTGTCGCTTTCCAAGTATCTATAGACTGTAAATAACGAGAGGTAAAATAACCATATTTAGCTAATGCTAAAAAACAAATTAATGACCAAGTTATTATATATTTAGGCTTACTAATTAAGCTTTTATTTGCCGCTAAAGTTGCGATAACTGATAATAATAAAAAGGGTAAAATAGGAATAGAATATTGATGAAGTAAATCTTTTTGTGCTTGATAATCAGTTAATAAATTTAGAGTCAAGGTAGGAATTGCAGGGATTAAAGGGGCTAAATAACGGGGGGATAAAACCCAAATAACAGGAATAAATACAAGGATAATATATCCTAAATTAGCTAAAGTAAAAAGACGACTCAAAATAATATTAGGCTGTAAAAATAAATTGGTTATAATTTCTGTTACTGAGTCCCCTAAAAAAGAATAACGTCCCACCGCAGCTACTCCAGACTCACTAAATTGAGGAATAATGAATTGTGTGGTAATAATAAACCAAAATACTCCTAAAACTAAAGCAAAAAATCCGTACTTTTTCCTCTTTTCAAACAATAATAACCAGATACCCATTGCTGCAACGGTTAAGGATAATACTGCCTTACAACTTAGGATTAAAATAGTAGCAATAATAAATTGTATAAAATGTTTTAGTCTTGCTGCTAAAACCGCCCAAAATATTGCTGGTAGAGCAATTACTTCTGCATGAAAATCAAATAAATTAATATTAAAAATTAAAGGATACAATAAATAAACGGCGACTATAGTTAAAGCCAAATTATCTTTTATATTTGCTTGTTTAGCTAGTAAATATAATGGTAAACTAGCAATAGATAAAGCGATCGCCTGAACTAAAAATAACCAATAAACAGAGGGATAAATTTTATAAAGTAAAGCTAAAGGATAAAAAATAAATGCTGCATGATCTCCTAAAACATGACTTTTAAAAAAAGAAGAAATAGGGTATTTGCCTTGACTAATTAGATAAACGACTTGATCAAAAAGTGCTAAATCCCAACCTGTTGATTGAAATAGAATATGTCTTAAACTGCTACAAATAAAAAGAATAATAATACTAATTGTTATTAGTATTATTATTGAACTTGATTTTAAAGGAGATAATTTCATTGAGTTTTTTTATAAATTTATGACCAAATACTATTCAATTACTATAAGAATCATCTGTTTTTTGGGGAGGATAATAAGCTGATTTTATTGGAAAAGGAATTTCAATACCTTCTGTTTGATATCGTTTATATAGCTCTTTGAGAAACTGATGTTTGATTTGTAAATGTTCAAAAAATTCCTTTTCATTCATTGTCAAATAAATAGTCATATTAATACTAAAATAATCAAACTTATTGTAAAGGATAAACGGTTCTTTTCTCTCTATTTCTGTTTCTTGAGACTCTTCTGTAGATTCATCTTCTACTTCTAGAATTCTCTGTTCAAAAAGGTTATTTGCTACTTCCAAAGTTATTCTTTCAACAGTTTCTAGATCACTACTATAAGCTATATCTAAAGTAATAGGAAATACGATCATTTTATCTGGTAAACTAAAGTTTTTGAAACTTCCTGAAAGAATTTTAGAGTTAGGAATAACTAATAAATTATCGGTTATTTCTTGTAACACAGTATATTTTAATTCTACATCAACAACATAACCACTTTCTCCACTTGCTAAACGAATATAGTCCCCAGGTTTTACTTTTCCTGACATAACAATACTGACCCCAGATATCAAGTTTGTTAAGGGAGTTTGCAACGCTAAACCAAGAGAAACACCACCCACCCCCAGTGCAGTTAATAAAGGAGTTATTTGAATACCAATGGATTGTAATATGATTAAAACACCAAGACTATAAATAACAACTTTGGTGAGTAATTCAAATAAAGAAGTTAAGGGAGAAATTCCTTGTTCATTAGTTGTATAAGCTTTTAGTAAACCTACTAATAAACGAGAAACAATTAGGGTTGCTGAAGCGATAAATGTAGCAATAAGAAACTTATTAATAATAAGTTGAATAGCTTGAGGAATAGGATAAATATTTGTCGCAACTGCTATCCCTCCCAAAGAAAACCAAAGTACACTAAATCCTTGAATAGAATCAATGATAATTGTGTCGTATTTCCAGTCAGTTTTCGCAGCAAGTTTCTTGATATTTTTGACAACTCGTTTCTCAAAGATAATTCCTAGAATAAAACCGCAAACAATGGCCAGTAAAGGACTGACCATTTTAATAACATCTTGTATAGTAATATCAAAGGAGAAGTTCATAATTTTAAATTCTCTAACTTTCTGAAGATTATAAGACTGAATTTATAATTTATCAAGGTAATTATTATGTATTATATTACTATGTATTGTGGTTAATAGTTTAAAGAGGTTATTCGTACCTCAGAATGATATTATTCATTGTTAGCGAATATTTGGTAATTTTAATTTTTTACGTTCCTCCGTTACACAATTATTTTCTAATTTAGGTGGTAAAACTTGCCGATGTTTACTGAAATGTAAGGGAAATAATCGATAATATGGGTTGGGATTGGGTAATTGTAAATTAGAGTGTTTACTGTTTATTTTTTCTGCTAATTCTAAATCAAAAGTATAACTATCTTTGGTTTCAGTATCCATTAGTTCGATAGTACAATTAACGGGATGATAATAATTTGTTCTAATGGTAAAAGAAGCATGGGTTAAGGGATATCCTTTTTCGGTTTCTAGCATTAATTCTCCAACAATAAAATCTTGTTCAATATCATCAGGAATAACTAAAGTATGGTCAAATAAATAGGGCAATTTTTCCTCTGACAATGGGTAATCAACCCTTAGTAGAGTTTCTTCGCTTTCAGGATCAATTAATTCATAACGTAATTTAGCACTTAAGGAAATTTCTCCGTGAGTATTAGCTATTTCTATTCTTCCAGATAAATTGATTCTTTCCCCTGCATTAATAATAAAATCATCTGCTTCTAAACTAATCTTAGGTAAAGACTTTGTCTTTAAAGAATTACAATTTATGTTCTTCTCCTTTTCTGAATGTTTATTATTTAATTTAATTTCACTTTTTTCTTTTAATATTTTTTCTATTTGGTCTAAATATTCTTGTATTTTATTGGTAAACCCCGTCATTAAAGACGGTGTCTTATATTTAGTCAGTTGCTCTTTTGATGGATTAGAAGGTTCAAGCAATGAATTTTGTGCAGTAATAGGTAATATATTTAGGGAAATACTTTCTCTCCAACCTCCTCCTAACAACTCCGAAAAAACATCTCCACAACAACTAATATTCCAAGAAGTTCCGGCGGTTAATTCTGTAAAAGGCATAATCATCACTAACCCCTGGGAATTAATACGACGTTGATGATATTGTGTCTCTTTATCTGGGGTACTAATACGAACATCAACTAAACGATTAAAACGGTTTGATTTCACTAAAATGCGGTATTTTCCAGGTTCTAATTTTAAGTTAGAAGAAGTAGCAGGATACCACTTAATATCATCATATTTTTGCAGCAAAAATTCCCAGGATGCCATGATTTTTAGGGTGCGGAGTAGCTTACTGCCTTTTATGTCTGTTCAGTTGTTCTTTAAGTTCCCCAACTTGACTAAATAATTCGCTTTGTGTCATTGTTTGTTGTTCTTTACTTTGCAACCATTTCAGTTGTAATGTCTTGTTTTCTGCTTCTTCTTCTCCCAACACAAGACAAGCGATCGCACCACTGCGATCAGCACGTTTGAACTGTTTACCAAAGGCACTGCCACTCATATCTAATTCAACGGTTAAGCCCTCTGCACGCAATTTTTGGGTCAAAAGTAACCCTTGTGCTTCTGCTGCTTCTCCTCGGGAAACTACGTAGAGATCCGGGGATGTTTGGGGAGAGGGTTGTAATTTTTTCAGCAGGATAATTAACCTTTCCATACCAATGGCCCAACCCACGGCCGAGGTTGGGTTTCCTCCTAACTCTTCTACTAACCCGTCATACCGTCCCCCACCACATACGGTTGCTTGAGCCCCTAAATCATCGGAGATAATTTCAAACGCAGTATGGGTATAGTAATCTAACCCTCTGACTAAACAAGGGTTAATGTTGTATTCAATGCCAAGATCAGTTAATAGTTGTTGCACTTGGTCAAAATGTTTTTTGGAAGCATCTCCCAAATATTCCAAGATACTAGGAGCATTTTCATTAATTTCTTTGGTGCGTTTGGCTTTACTATCAAGAATGCGTAGGGGGTTTCTTTCTAAACGATCTTGGGAGTCGGGATCTAATTCTTCTTTATAGGGGAGAAAATAGTTAACCAATGCTTCTCTATAGTTTTGTCTATCATTGCGATCGCCCACAGAATTAATATCTAATTTTAAACTCTGTAATCCCAACGTTGTCAAAATATCCGTAGCCAAGGCAATAACTTCTACATCTGCTCGAGGATCACCAGTACCGATTAATTCTAAACCTATTTGATGGAACTGTCTTTGACGGCCAGCTTGGGGTCTTTCATAACGAAACATCGGGCCACAATACCAAAGACGTTGCACTCCACCGGCAGCATATAAGTTGTTTTGTAAATAAGCACGGACAACTCCTGCTGTACCTTCCGGACGTAAAGTTAAAGAGCGATCGCCTCTATCGCTGAAAGTATACATTTCTTTCCCCACCACATCCGTTGCTTCTCCTATTCCTCTCTCAAATAAGGAGGTTTGCTCAAAAATAGGGGGACGTATTTCATAGTACATGGCACGACTCAGTATTTGTGTCGCAACAGTTTCTACATATTGCCAGTATCCTATCTCTTCTGGCAGAATATCTCTCGTTCCTGGTAGTGTTTGTATAGTACCCATTGGGGTCAGTTTTGCCTAAAAATTTCCTACGCTAGATGATAACTTGTTTTGAGTAACATCAGCATTGACAATCTGAGCATTTTCCCAGAAGTCGTCATCTAATTCAGGAATATCTGAGTAGTCTATATCTTCATCAGAAAGTGCTTCTAAACGGGATAATTGTTCTTCACTCAGTTCAGCTTTTTTGTGAGGATCTGGTGTGTAGTTAACGGTTGTCATAACGTTTTACCTCTCTACTGTTAGCTTTTCTTGCTGAAATCAAACGAATTACTGAACCTCTGATGGTGTAAGCTACAACATAAACTCGCTGTTCTATTTTTCCTAAAGTAATATATCGCACCTCACCATAGTTGAACCGTTTATCAATGACTGTTAATCTATTTTCGTCATCAAAAACCCTTGTGGCAAAGGGGAAAGAAACTGAATGTTTGGTTTCGTTAGTCTCTGCCTTCGAGTCATCCCACTCGAACATCTCTTTTTGTTAGTACAGTGTTGATCTCCATTTCATTCTATCATTGTCATTCCGAGGTACTCCGAATCTCTTGAACCTCAAACACCACACTAGATCATATAGTTTTGCTATGACGGATAACGTTACACGTCAAGGCGATCGCTAAACATAAATGAACAATGGTTATTATTCTAGATGTATGTTTAATCAGCTTGGGAAATAAGATGCCTAAAGATAATCCTGATCAATATATCAAAAATCCTCTAACAAAAAATAACAAGGAAGTTTTGAAAGAACAGTTAATTATATCTTTATCCGAAGACGCTCAAGATCCTGAATACAAACAAGAAATACAAGAATGGGATGGAGTTGTAGGAGATGGCATAAACGAAGAAGAATTTATTAATCTGCCCAAAAATAGGGATAACTGATAAATTATCCCTACAGAGAAAAACCACAGAATTAAGCTTTTTTCTTCAACTTACTAGCAACTCCAAGAATTCCTACACCAGCTAAAGCAATCATAGAAGTGGGTTCAGGAACAGAAGCAGAAGTATAGGTTAAAGTTGAACTATCTAGATTAGAGACACCAGTAAAGTTGGCGAAGCTACCCGCCAGATTTGATTCAGATCCAGTTCCAAAACTCAAATCATTCAGTGATAAATTAGTACCTGGGGCAAATATTGCTACAAAAGAGCTTAGAACTGAGTCGATTACACCATTAGCTACAGTAAATGTATTAGTTAAAGGAGCATCACCGCCTAGAGCATCAATGGGTAAAGTATATCCCAACGCAGCCGGCGCAGAGGTAATAGTTACACCAGTAGCAGCAAACGTACCATCTCCATCAGGTAATTCGATCTCCCCTTCCACTGTACCGGCAACCGGACCATCTTCATTATTGAAAGAGAAGGTGAAAGTAGCAGCATTGGCTACATCAAACGCCCCCATAACGGTGACAACCATAGATGCAGCTAGGGAGGATGTCACAGGCTTCAGATTTATCATCGATACTCCTCAAGACAAAGTTAAAATTCCAGACAATTTTTGAGCGAATTAAGCCTTAAATTGACTTTAAATCCTCATAAATTTGATTTTTAAAATTAAATAAGAGTAAAAACTCTTGAATTATCTCCCCCTCTCTATTTGTCAAGTTTTTATAGTTATCTTAATACAAATTTTATATTTGTCCTATTAGGGATCTCGAAGAAAACAGGGAAACGTCGCGCACTATTTCCCCATAGATAAGCAAAGCTTTTATATTGTTAAAGTTTGCTTTGAAAATTCCTAATTTACATTCTGTTACTCGTAACAAAACTTAATATTTTATTGAGAATAATTATTATTTGTAAACGAGTTCATGGGATTTTTGCGCTATACTCTAATTTTCATACTGGAGTTATTGTATTCAATTTTCGCTCAAAACAGCCTCTAACCCTGATTACGTTGTCAAAAAACTATTTTCATACTTCCGAGACACCCCCAAAATTAGTTTAAAAACGCCCCAAAATAAGAGACTTTTTCTATATTTTTGTAACGGCTAAAAAAATAAATTTGACAAAATCAACTAAATATGAAGATTGCCGATAATAGAGAAATGTCCATCTCAGGTTACAATTAAGGTGAATCTTTGAACATATTTGTGTTCAGACTTAATTGATGGGTCAAGGAAAAGAGATGTTAAAAGCAGTCATTTTTGATTTTAATGGGGTGATTATTAATGATGAGCAAATTCATCAAGAATTAATCAACGAAATTTTACTAAGAGAAAATTTACGTCCCGAACCCTCAGAATATCAAGAATTATGTTTAGGGAGAAGCGATCGTGCTTGTTTATCAGATATCTTATCTCGTCGTGGTAGAGTCGCATCTGATGATTATTTAGATAATTTAATTAAAGCCAAAACTCTTGCCTATCGACAACGGATTGAATCTTTAGAAACACTACCAACTTATCCCCAAGTAAAAGATTTTTTAAACAATTTAAAAGAGCAGAATTTCAGAATTGGATTAGTAACCGGAGCCTTACTTTCTGAGGTTAAATTCATTTTAGAAAAAGCAGACATATTGAGCAATTTTGAAGTTATTGTCGGTGGAGATGAAATCAAGAAAAGTAAACCGGAACCCGACGGTTATTTATTAGCAGTTGAACGCTTTAATCAATTAGATAATAGCCTACAATTGACTCCCGAAGATTGTTTAGTTATTGAAGATACACCGGCAGGGATTGAAGCAGCAAAACGAGCTAAAATGCAGGTAGTAGGTATTGCTAATACCTACCCTTATCACTTTATGCAAAGACTTTCTAATTGGGCGATCGATTATTTTTCAGATTTAGAACTAGAAAGAGTTGAAAAAGTTTTAACATCATAATATATCCTAACTTTTAATTTTTTTTAAGAGTTGCCTTCACCTATTTAACTTGTTTGGAATTTCTTGACAACCTCCTGTAATAGTCTGACGGCTTTTTTCTCCACACCAGGCGCATAAATAATAGTGTTGTTGGGGGGTCAAATTTTTCACTTCGGCTAAATTACAATTTTCAACAACTACACCCGTATACGCACCGGTAGTGTAATCAGGGGGATGATTTCTTGAGCGGGGACTGGCGGTTTCTGCTGAACCGTAAAACAAACGAGTGCTTTTGAGATCAGCTCCTTCAAGGTTAGCATCGTAGAGGACGGTACGAGATAGATTAGCTTTAACCAAATCACAACCGCTTAAGTTAGCCCGAACAAGATTAGCTTCACTTAAATCAGTCCAACGTAAATCTTGATTCGATAAATTTGCGCCTGCTAACATCACTCCTAAATTAATAACTCGAACCCCATAGGCTCGATCTTCAGCATAACCGCCAATGCCGTCTAACATAGGTCTTCCCAGACGGCTATCTCGCATTAATGGGGTTAAAAGTCGTGATTGAGAGAGAAAACGTAAAATTTTGGCTTTTCCTATGCCATCAACACTACTGAGGATAGCTGCGGTTCTCCCTTCAGCGATGGAACGTTCTTGAGGCCAATCTTCTAACATTCCTTCTCCGTTTAAGACTAAATCGGAAACACCTTGAAAATAGGTATCAATGGTTTGTTGTTGGGTGATGCGGTTTTGCTGTACGGTTAAATCCTTGGAGATTACGTACTGGGCCCAGGCTACATAGACGGCTAAAATCGCGATCATAATCTGCCCTAAAGCCCCAACCCATTCGGCCCAAGAACCAAACTCATCGTATTTGAACTGATTAAGCCAGTTACGGATAATTTGATAAACGCCTAAATAGTAAAAAACCCCTGCCAAGGAGAGAGTAAAAACGCTAAATCCAATTAGGGTTTCCCTTTCTTCTGGGGTCAGATATTGGAGAACCCAATTTTGCACAGAGGGAAAAATGACCCTTAAAGATAAAATGAGAGCTACGATCGCAGAAGTTAGTCCGACCCAACGTAAGTTTAAAATTAAACCAATTGCCATCATGGCAATGGCGGTTAAGAGTAACCAGGGATTAGAGGACTTAACCTCCTGAAGATATAAGGGTTTTGGGGACTCTTGAGGAGAGTCTAAATTAACAGATGATAAAGAAGTGTTTAAGGAGTTAGGTTGCGGTGAGGAGTTAATCTCTTCTTTGTCCTTAGCTTCTGAGGATGAAACAGAAGAAGACTCAGGAGGGATCGTCATATAGTTTTAGTTATAGTATTATGGGCTTTCTTGATTTTAGCGTTGATTGAGGCTCAAGAAATAAGTTCTCTGCTAGTTGAGACGACCCACCACTTTTCCCCAGTCTTGCCAAATTTCACCAATAATTTGCAGTTGTTGAACAGTCAATGTTTTGGCTGCTTGTTCGGCTTTTTTTTGGCATACACCGGCTTTGACAAGTTGCTGTTGATAAGATTTTTGCAGTTGTTCACAAGTCATCGTTTTATCCTCTTGAGTTATTAATGATGATTATTAATCATCAGTTTAAAGGGTGATCTTAGCTTTGTGTATAAATTGATTAACCCTCAAACATTAACATACTTCACTCCTCAAGATTCTTTCTAACTGACCTCAGTTCCCCATAAACCTGAGTTCGGAGTTCGGAGTTCGGAGTTCGGAGTTCGGAGTTCGGAGTTGGAGTGTTTTCCATGAGATAATTAGGGTTTAAGAATCTTAATTTTGACAGGTTGTCTATAAATTTTCTTATATCGAACTCAGGTCTGACGTTTTGAACAATTGACAGTTCTCAAGCTATCCATGATCTTTAGTAGGATTAATATTCTCCAAGAGTTGTCAAATTATTGATCTGTATTTACAATGCTTTAGAGACAGTGCTATATTCTAATATTTCTAATGAAAAGCAACAACCAAAACGAAGGAAAATTTGGCTTTACAGGGTATGCTGAAAACTGGAATGGCCGCTTGGCAATGATTGGCTTTGTCTCGGCTTTAATCGTAGAATTAGTAACGGGTCAAGGGGTATTGCACTTTTGGGGCATACTCTAAGCGAAATAGTGACAAAATTGCTCAATCTCATGGTTTCTGCTGGATTTTTGTTAAAGTCCAGTTTTTTTAGTTCAATATTATTTTTTCTAGGGTCTGTATGCAAACTATTAGAATATTAAAAATAAACTAATTTCCACCTCTGTTTCCTATATTTACTCTGCTTCCGTCAAGTAAGATTTCTGAACTTTGCAGACACTACCTAGTATTTTCTGTGGGAACTAATTTGATACATTATCCGTCTACATATTGGTTATTTTATTAGTTCATATTTAATATTAAATAGATTAATATTTTAGATAACTCAATGCTTATTATAAAAACAAGCATAAGCAGTCAAGGTTCAATAAACATCAAGCTATTTCCAAATCTTGATGTTATTATAAAATGACGATTAGTTATTGATTAAATCCCTTAACAGTATGAAGATAAAACTGAAACAATACACAGGAAATGGTCTGAATAGTACTGTCATTACCGTTATTACTATTTTACTTTTTTTTATTGCTTTAACCGTGGCTGTTGTTTCAGGAAGTCTTGATGCTTGGGACGCAACTTTTTTGGAGTGGGTTCGTCAAACCGAGCATCCTAGTTTAATGTTCTTAGCTAGGGTATCTTACTTTACAGGGGAGGCGGAGGTTGCTGTCTTTGTTGTCATTGCTGGATTGATTTTTTTATGCTGGAAACGTTACTGGCAAGAAGCACAAGTTTTGGCCATATCAGCTTTAGGAGTTTTAATATTAATTGATCAAATATTAAAGCCTTGGTTTGGTCGTATTCGCCCTGCACCTGGGTTAATTGATGTTCACGGGAAAAGTTATCCTAGTGGTCATGTTTCTGGCAATTTGATGTTATATTTATACCTTTCTTATTTAGTGGCTTTTCATTTTCCCAAATGGGGAACGTTTTTGTACATTATTTCTACTATTTTAGTTGCCCTAATGGGTTGGGCTAGTATCTACTTAAATATTCATTGGGTTACTGATTTAATCGGAGGTGTTTGTGTTGCTTATTTAGGATTCCTTTTTTGTGTTATTCTCTTGAAATCAATTAGTAAGAAATATCGTAATTTTTAAATATATAATGAATAAAATAACTATAGAAAATCAAAAAAATAAAATGGTCTCTGCCTGGAAAAAGGATACTAAGAACCTTTGGCTTTTTTCTGGTCTATGGCTATTTTTTATTAGTTTCATCGCCTTTTTTATTAATTTAGGAAGCATTGGTTTAATGGATAAAACAGAACCAATGTTTGTCGAAGCTGCCCGTCAAATGGTAATAAATGGTGACTGGGTAACACCTTATTGGAATGGAGAAACTCGTTTCGATAAACCTCCTTTGACTTATTGGTTAGTAGGGTTATCTTTTAAACTGTTTGGACTCAACGAATGGGGGGCAAGAATTCCCTCGGCTTTAGCTGCGATCGCTGTTGTAGTTTTAGGTTTTTATACCCTAAAGATATTCGGTTTTTCACGGGTAAATGAAACAAATAAAACTCCAACAAAGTTATGGTTTTCTGCTTGGATAGGAGCAGGAATTATCGCTTTAAATCCTTTCTGGATAGCTTGGGGAAGAACTGGAGTTTCTGATATGTTTCTCTCCAGTGGTATTGCCTTAGCTTGCTTATCTTTCTTCTTGGGTTATGGCTATTCTGAAACCAGTTCTAAGTCATATTATGGGCTACCAGTGGGGCAATGGTGGTACATTGCTTATTGGGTTTTTATGGCTTTAGGCGTGTTAGCTAAAGGACCAGTAGCCTTGGTTTTGCCTGGGTTAACTGTAATTGCTTTTCTGTTATATGTTGGACGGTTTATTGAAGTAGTAAAGGAAACACCTTGGTTATTAGGAATTAGTAGTTTTTTGTTAATCTCTGTTCCTTGGTTTATTCTAGTTACATTAGAACACGGTCAAGAATATATTAGTACGTTTTTTGGACTGCATAATGTCCAAAGGTTTACCAGCGTAGTTAGTCGTCATCCTGGAGCATGGTATTATTATCTTCCTGTGATTATGGTGGGGTTACTGCCCTGGTCAATCTATTTACCTTTAGCTATTGCTAAACTAAAAGTCTGGCAGCGACGAAAATGGATAGATTCACCTCGGAGAAATCATCTAGGAATTTTTTGTTTAGCTTGGTTTTTAGTGGTTCTTATTTTCTTTTCTGTTTCCGTGACGAAATTAGCAGGTTATGTGCTTCCTTTGATGCCGGCTGCTGCTATTATTGTTGCTTTATTTTGGAGTGAACAAGTTGAGATAAAATCAGAAAAAGAAGATTCATCAGGAATTTGGAATTTATTATTTTTGTTGACTGGTATTGCTAACGTTGGCATTTTAATTGGTTTAGGTGTGGCGAGTTTCTTTGCTTATCAATTAATTGGTGAAGATGCAATGATGCCCCAGTTTAAAGAACTTTTACAAGGTTCAAACTCAGCTATTAAGGGGGGAATTATTTGGTCATCTGCTGCATTTTCTTGTTTATTATTCCTCTTTTTCCGTAATTATCGTCGCTGGATATGGGTGGCTAACTTATTAGGGTTTTTGGCATTTTTCTCCTGGGTTGGCTTACCTGTTGCTCAAATTGTAGATAATCAAAGACAGTTACCTTTGAGGGAACTGTCTAGCATTGTTAAAACAGAAAGAGAACCAGAAGAAAGACTAGCTTTTTTGGGTTTTATGCGTCCAACTTTGGTTTTTTATACTCAACAAGTAGTTGATTCTGTTACAGAAGCGGATATCGATAATGGTCCAGCTTTAGACTATTTCCAACAACAAGATAGTTCTGATACTGTCTTAATTATTAGTGAACAAAAATATCTCAATAAGTTAGGTTTAGACAAGTCTGACTATAGCTTAATTCAACAAGAAGGAGTTTACAAATTAATTCGAGTTAGTAAACAGATAGTTGTAGAAAGATACAAAAATAAATAATGGATAATGAATAATTTTTATTTCCTTAGATTACTAATCTATCGGAGTACAAAAATAAGTTAGGACATTTTTCATATCCCTAGCTCTAAGTCTAAGGAACGAGAAATCTCCATGACTTCCTAAATCCTAAACATAATACTTTCTGGGGGTATTATTTAATACGAAAAAAGAGCAGATTGCCTGCTCTTTTGCTGTTAGGATATCGTAAAAATATACTAAGCTAAAGGGTCAATACCCATATCACAAACTGCATTACGTAAAACAGTAATCTGTTGGTTAAAATCTAAACGTTGAAGACTAGATAAAGTGGTGTTTGCTTTTTCACTTAAGTTATAGGAGGGGGGAACTGGAATAACAACCCCTGCTTCCATCAACTCTGCTAATTGATACCAGAAGGCTAATTTGGTATTATTAGTAAATACGCCATAAGCACGGGTAACAGGGGTACTAACTTTATTAGCTAGGTCTCGCATTGCCTGTAGTTGCTCGTCCTGGGACATATTCTTGAACTGATTAAGAAGTCCTTCGGCAAACTGTAAACGTGCTGCACCAGGGGCTGCTGGCGTGATGGAACGTCCAATTTCTGTATAAGCTACCCAAAGTAAACCTAGCTTATCATCGGTGCTAAGGCTTTGAAATTGCTCGGTAACAGAATTCACATCAAGAGCCTGAATGTTAAAATTGGGTGCTGTATATACCATGATTTCTGTTGGAATCTTTGTACACTGAATAATTTAGTCAAGAGTGAGGCTTGTTTGAATGCCTTGCTCTCTTCTTTTTCTATTATGTAACAATTTTTTAATTTTTGCAAATAAGTGTTACATATTCTTGACATAGGCTATTGTGTATAGTAAGTAAAATTATGCAAACTAGGGGGTGATGGGGAGACTAGGAGTGTGGGGAGTGTGGGGAGACGGGGTGATCGGCAGGATGAAGATATAATTAATTTTTTGGTTTTTATACCATTTTCATCAACTTAAACTACATAAGTTAATATTGTAGAGGTCAACGGCCGTTGACCCCTACACCGAATGTTTTACAAGACTTTAGGTAATTGATATTAATTAATAGGTAAGATAATTTTTGATATTTGTTCAGGGTTACTCCAAATTTTTATAGTAATAATTTTAGCGTCAATTAATTGTTCTTCGTTTGGTGTTTGTCCTGTTCCTGTATTCAAAGCATAAGCAGGAAAACAGGCACCACTTAAACTAAGTCTTAAACAGCTATCTTTTTTGATTTTGATGCAAGTGGGTTGTAAAGGAATGGTTATGGGGAATTTTTCCGAGTTAATTCTTATATAACCTTGACTAAAATTATAAACTTTTTCGTCGGGTTTTACTTCTGATAAAATTGCACAAATATCAAAGCTTTTTGTATCTGCTGTACAATAAATTTCTATAAAAGGTGTTCCAGTAATTGATAAATCTTCTGTTAATTTTTGAGAAGTATAAGTTATAATATCGAAACGAGTATCTAATTGAGAACGGTCAAAAGAACCTGATGGAATACTAGCATGACCGCCTAAAGATGGAACTGGCCGCCAGGGATCATGAATAATAATATCATTCATATTATCATCAGGAATTTTATCAATTAATTGACCGTCATCTTCTCTAACATTAGCTAAACCTTGACTAGAAAAATAGTAACTTTTAACCTCATTATTTTTCCAATTTTGAGGATATTTCCATTGATTACTTTCCATTTCAAATAAAGAGATAGGTTGAGAATATAAATGATCTATCTCTTTACCTTTGAGGAAGTGATCGAACCAATCAATTTGATATTTATCAATAAAACTAATAGCTGAATTGGTGTAGTTTTTGCTTCCTGTTTTTGAACCCCAAGGAAGATGACCCCAAGGACCAATAATTAGATTTTGAGGATATGTATTCTTGGTTTTCATGGCATTATATAGATTGATATTTCCCCGTAAATAAGGGTCAAACCATCCCCCAATATGTAGCATGGGTAAATCTAGTTTATCTATGAATGTTTTAGGAGATAATTGCGACCAATAATCATCAAAATAAGGATGATTAATCCAGTCATGATAAAAAGAGTCTGGAGCTAATTCTTTCATTAAATCTGGATAAGCAGAAATGGGATCAAATAATGGTAAATTTCGGGATGCTTGATAGAGTTTATGAAAAGTATTAATATCTCCTTTTAATCTAGCTGTTTCTGCTGCTAATTGTACCGCCCAACCTAAATTAGTTTGTAAACAAAATGCTCCATTTTCATATCCCCAATCATGATATAAATCATAAGCAACCATAGCAGGACATATAGTTTTTAATGCTTGTGGTTGAGTGGAAGCAGCAGATAATTGAGTCATTCCTTGATAAGAAAACCCATACATTCCTATATTTCCTGTACTTCTAGACAACTGAGAAGCCCAATTTATAGTATCAAAACTGTCATCTATTTCATTAGCAAATAACTTAAACTCTCCTTGAGAAGTTCCTCGTCCTCTAACATCTTGAATGATGACAATATAACCGTGAGAAGCATACCAAATAGGATGAGCATAAACCACAGTTGAGGCTATTTTTTTTCCATAAGGTTGCCTCATTAATAAAATAGGAAAAGACTCGTTGCTTTTGGGTCTATAAATATCAGCATCGAGTCTAATTCCATCTCGTGTGGTTAAAGATAAAGTTTCTTGTTTAATCTGATACATTTTTATGTTTTAAAAAGGTAATAAGTAACTAATTTGTAATAGGATTTCCACCGTAAGTTTCAATTAATCTTTCATCATTATCATCAGCAATAGTCGCCACTAAAGTAATAGCACGAGAAATTTCTGCTGGAGATAAATCCTCAACGGTACGCTGACTTAAGACAACAATTTGATTATTCATAATTCCGAAACGAGTTTCTAAAGTTTCCTCTCCATTCATCTCCAATAATTTGCGCATTAAACCCAGTTCATTTTGAGCAGGAAGAGTTAAGACTGGGGCCCAAACCGTTAATAAATCTTCTTCATTTTCTCCTGTTAGCTGAACGTAAGTTTCAACACTACCATATTGAAACTTCCAAATGTATCCTTGCCCATCATGATGCACCATCGCACTATCATTTTCTTGTAAACTATCGATCACCGTTTCTATAGCTTCTTGATGGGTGATTTCGGTGCTAGTAAAATTATCCGGTAAGGTGTATTCTGTGGTTGAGTTAGTCATAATTATCAAATAATGGTTAGTGATTTGATGGTATACTGTGCCATTATCTCTTGTTAAGGGAACTAAAAAACAACATTTTGTGAAGATATTTAAAAATTTAGCCCGTCTTAGGAGAAAATGGTCTGAGTCGTTATGCTTATGATTATGGTAAGGTCAGGTTTTCGTTCTACTTTTTTCCCCCAAACCCTTAAAACTTCCAATACAGAAGAAAATACACGATCTCGTATTCTCAAAGCAGCCTTGCGTCTATTTGCCGCTCAAGGCTATGATGGTACAACCACCAAAGATTTAGCCAAGAAAGCAAAGGTAGCAGAAGGAACCTTATTCCGTTATTTTCCTAATAAAAAAGCCATTCTAATCGAAGTTGCTACCCAAGGATGGATAGAAATTTTAACGGACTTATTAACAGAATTAAGCGAAATGGGAAACTATAAAGCAGTTGCTCAAGTAATGCGGCGAAGGATGTTAAGAATGCAGGAAAATAATGATTTATTAAAAGTCTGTTTTATCGAGGCACAATTTCATCAAGAATTACGAGAAAAAATACAGTCAGAAGTAATTATTAAAATGACAGATGTAGCAGAAGCTTTCTTTGAAACCGCCATGGAAAGAGGTATTTATCGTCGGACAAATCCTAAAATTGTTGCTCAAGTTTTCTTAGGAATGTTTGCCATTGCCGGATTTTCTTCCGAAACCATTATCACCCCAGAAGCTTCTCCCAAAGCTTTACAAGAAATGGCTGAAGGAATAGCGGATATATTTTTACATGGGGTTTTAGCCTGAAAAAAATACTGATATTGTTTAAGCTTTTTGAATATAAAAATTTGTTACTATAGCAATCAGGGATTATTGAGGGGATATCTTTTTTCTTATTTCCTGTTCCCTTCTACTCAAACTTAATTGTCACAACTGATAACTGATTGCTATATTTTTCCAAAAATTATCATGCTAGTCCCTTTAACCCGTAACGCTTTAGAAGAAATTATTCCCCCAATTGCTACAGGAAGTCAATATTCTTTTTATTGGGGTAAATGGCCAGATTTATTGCAACGTTTATTTATTTCTTTAATCGCTTTGGTGGCGACTTGGTTATTGGGAATATTAGCTGGTTCAGGGGTGGACAGAAGCATTAAACTGATTTTTGATATCATTGCCGGACTCTATTGGTTATGGGGTCCGGTATTGTGGGCCAGCGTTCGTAATGGCAAATACCGTCGTTATAGTTATTGTGGGTTTTGGCAAGGACAAGTTTTGGATGTGTTTATCACCGAAGAGTTAGTGGGAGAAGAACAAACGGTGAATAAATGGGGGGAGTTAGTGGTGATTGAAAACCGAGAACGACGGATTAATATAGAAGTGGGAGATGAAGAGGGGTTTACCGCAATCACACAAGCCCCTATAAACCGCCTTTATCGGGTTATTAAGCCTGGACAAATAGCAGAAATGTTAATTTTGTCAAAAACCCCTGAATTAAGCCGTATTGATAGGATTACGGATGTGTATTTTCCTCAACATAATTTATGGGTGGGAGAGTATCCTTATTTACGTCGTGATATCTTTCAAGAAGTTAGTCAAGAGTTAGGAGGACATTCCCGTTATCGTTCTTCAAAAAGAGGAAAAAACCCAATCGTTCGGCGACGGAGAAAGTAATCTCATTAAATTTAAGTTAAACTAATAACTGGGGAATTTTTGTGATAAGCTTGTGAGTTAATTAAGAGTAATTTTGAAATAAGTTTATCGAGATGTTATTTAATTCTACAATTTTTATTTTAGGGTTTTTACCTTTGACCTTATTCGGTTTTTGGGGGTTAAGTAAGTTTCGTTTAACTCAAGGGGCTACAATTTGGTTATTAGTTAGTTCCCTATTTTTCTATTCTTACTGGAATATTTTTGCCCCAGCAGGACAGGGACAAACCATTCACTACATTTTTTTGATTATTTTATCTGTGGTAATTAACTACAGTATCGGCACAGAAATTTCTAAGTGTGAACAATCTAGTAATCGTGCCAAATTTTTCTTGGTTCTAGGAACAATTTTAAATTTAAGCATTATTATTTATTATAAGTATGCCAACTTTTTTCTAGATTCTTTTAATGCTTTATTTTCCACCAATTATCAATTAGAAAACTTGATTCTTCCATTGGGAATCTCTTTTTATACTTTTACCCAAATTGCTTATTTAGTTGATGCTTATCGAGAAGACTTAAAAAAGGAAAATTATGATCTACCTACTTATGGTTTGTTTATTCTTTTCTTTCCCCAATTAATTGCAGGGCCTATTCTTCGTCACGATGAATTAATTCCCCAACTCCGTTCTTTAAAAAATAAAATTTTCTCTTCCAAAAATTTAGCATTAGGATTTATATTTTTTACCATTGGATTATCTAAAAAACTCATAATTGCTGATACTTTATCCCCTTGGGTAGCAACTATATTTAATAATACAAGTTCTTTAACATTTCTGGAAGCTTGGGTAGGGGCTATCAGTTATACTCTACAATTATATTTCGATTTTTCTGGTTATTCTGATATGGCCATCGGGTTAGGTTATATGTTTAATATTGTCCTGCCTATTAACTTTAATTCTCCTTACAAAGCCACATCAATTAGTGATTTTTGGCGACGTTGGCATATTACATTATCTAACTTTTTAAGAGACTATTTATATATTCCCTTGGGAGGAAGTCGTCGCGGTGAAATTCGACGATATGCTAACCTAATTATAACCATGTTATTAGGAGGTTTATGGCACGGTGCAGGCTGGACATTTGTTATTTGGGGAGGGTTACAAGGTTTGTATTTGTCAATTAATCATAGTTGGCGAAAATTGAATATTTCTCTTCCTCAATGGTTAGCTTGGACCATAACTTTTTTAGCTGTTATTTTCGGTTGGGTGATGTTTCGCGCTCAAAGTTTATCAGAGGCAATGGAAATGATTCAAGCTATGATAGGTATGAAAGGAATTGTTTTACCTGGAGAAGTTCGAGGTAAGTTAGGATTTTTAACTAATTTTGGCTTACAACTTAATCCTTGGGGTGATTTTAAATATTTACCTAGTTTTTATGATAGT
Source organism: Crocosphaera sp. (assembly GCF_030064895.1). Classification (GTDB taxonomy): domain Bacteria; phylum Cyanobacteriota; class Cyanobacteriia; order Cyanobacteriales; family Microcystaceae; genus Crocosphaera. The sequence goes on from NZ_JASJEB010000119.1 coordinate 20,379, forward strand.
AAATTATTGAGTTTTCTGGTTTTATTTGTCTTGATGATAGGAGCATTAAAATTACCTAATAGTCAAGAAATTGCTGAAAAAATAAACTTTAACTCTTTCTGGGCATTGCTATTAGGTTTGTTAGCTACCTACTGTTTATTGTCTTTAAATCGTGTTTCTGAATTTCTATATTTTCAATTTTAATAAAATACAAGATTATGCTTAACTTTAATTTGTCAATAAACTCTAAGAAAGAAAAATCCAAACCTAATAATACTGTGCAGAAATCTGGTTCTTTTAACTACTTATTTTTAGGCACAATCATTTTAAGTTTTTTTGGAATTAGTTTCGGTAATTTTTTGGTTGACCCTTATGATATTTTTCGCCATAATCAACCCTTTAGTTTAACGTTACATAAAACAGAAAAAAATAACTACGATCGCCTATACAAAACCATCGATGTCATTAATATTAAACCAGAAATAATTATCATTGGTTCCTCCAGAGTTAAACAAGGAATAGATACTAATCATCCAGGGTTGCCCAAAAATTTAACCACTTATAACTTAGGAATTGATGGGTCTAATACCTATGAAATTCTTCGCTATTTAGAACATACCTATACCAATCAACCTAACTTAAAAAAAGTCATTATAGGAGTAGACCATTATATGTTTAATGATTTTTATAAACTCCAAGATTCCTTTGTAGAAAAACGATTAAATAAAACCCATATAATAGGCACGGACTTACTCAATGCTCTTTTTTCTCAAGATGCGATTATTGCCAGTAAAAACACTATTAAAGACAATTTAACAGAAACAAACAATACTAAAGGGTTAACCTATGGACACGATGGTTTTTTACCCTATCCTTATCATAACCCCAAGGATGGTAACACCCCTTGGAGATTTAATACTATTATCAACCAATATTTTGACTTTCATCCTCGATATAAACTATCAGATGATCGTTTCAATGATTTACAAAAAATAGTTGAGTTTTGTCGTCAGCGTAATATTGAATTAATTGTCTTTATTTCTCCGGCCCACGCAACCCAATGGGAAACTTTACGAGTTACCGGTAGATGGGATAGCTATGAAGAATGGAAACGAAAAATGATCGCCATAACCCCCGTTTGGGATTTTTCTGGCTATAATTCCATCACAACTGAACCCATCAAACCAGTTATGAACAATTATGTTGATAATTCTCACTATACCCCCCAGATCGGTGCTTTTGTATTAAACCGCGTTTTATCCCACAATGTTGAGCAAGTTCCTGAAGATTTCGGTGTTTTAATGACTCCAGACAATATTGAGGAACATTTAGCTAAAATTCGTAGCGATCGAGAGAAATGGGCTAAAATGCGACCCGATGAGATAGAATTAGTGGAAACCTTAGAACGGAACTTTAAACCACAAAAATAAGCACTTCAAGGGAAAGTTCCAAAAAAAGCTAGGAATAATCCCAGCTTTATCTAAGGTTTAGGTGTGTTGTGGTGAGAGTTTATATTTAGCAATCATCCTTGTCGTCCCCAGGACAGTCTTGATTATAAGTAGTAGAACTATCGGCAAAAGGGTTAGACGTAGCGATGGCCACGGTTTCCACACCGAAAAACACTAGAAGGGAAATCGCTATGATGGTGGCTAGTTTACGTTTGAAACTTAATTTGTTGTTCATTGTTAGGTGATCTCCTTAACTCACACCGTATCAGAGGGTTTCTCTCAGTGGATTATTCCTCTCTACTATCATGATAGGGATCGTTTATGAGAATGTCAGTCCCATTTTTGATTAATTTTTCCTATGTCTTAGAGAAGCTAACATGGAATTAAGTAGAAAATAGTAGAATAATGAAACTATTCTGGCTTAGAAGTAGTTGTCTTAAGCCCGATCTCGTCAATAATTTGTTATCTTAATCGGTACTATCATCATGCGATCGCTATGAAACCAAAAAACTGGGATCTATTCCTCAAAGAAGTTGCCAACGAACAAAATTTAAAAGGGAGACTAAAAGACATTTTTTTAGTTCGGTTTGCCTATGAAAACTGGCGTACACCGGATACAAAAGTATGGGAACTGGCAGAAGCAGCAAGTCATGAAACCTATAAAAAACAAATGACAGACTTATATAGCTGTTTTTCTAGTGATAAACCTAATGGTTGTCCCGAATTACTTCCTGGCCACAAAGGACCAGGAAAATTTCAAATCTTACGAGAATGGTTAAAAGATATCAAATATCCTGAATGGAAACCAGAAAATTCTCTTGTTATTATTGAAACTCCTGACCCTGACGGTGATTATATTTTCCGTCCTCCCATTGAATCAGATTGTTATCAAACTATTCTTAAACCTGGGGCATTAATACGCATCAAAGCCCCAGAAAAAATGGGTAAAACTTCTCTTTTAAACTTAATTTTAGCCCATGCAGAAAATAATGATTGTCGTAAAGTTTACCTTAATCTGCGATCTGCTGAATCAGCAATGTTTAGCAGTTTAGATAAATTTTTACGTTGGTTTTGTGCTAATATTAGTCGAGAATTGGGCTTAAAACCTCAATTAGATGATTACTGGGACGAGGAATTATTTGGTAGTTTAGTCAGTTGTAAAACCTATTTTCAAAGTTATGTCTTAGAAAATATAGATCGCCCTTTGGTTTTGGGTTTAGATAATTTAGATCGGATTTTTGAATATGCGGATATTGCTAAAGATTTTTTGCCCATGTTACGCTATTGGCACGAAGAAGCAAATAATTTAGAAATTTGGCAAAACCTACGCTTAGTAATTGCTAATTCTACGGAAGTTTATATTAAATTAGATGCCAATCAATCACCCTTTAATGTGGGAAAACAAGTTAAATTACCAGGATTTAACCTAGAACAAGTTTTAAAGTTAGCTAAAGTTTATAAATTAGATTGGGCAAAAAATACAGAACAAGAACAATTTACTAAAGATTTGATTGAGATGTTAGGAGGACATCCTTATTTAGTTGATTTAGCTTTAAAAGCATTAGCTTCTCAGAAAATTTCTCAGAAAAAACTATTAGTAGAAGCACCAACCCAAGGTGGAATTTATAGTAGTCATTTACGCCGTCATTGGGATAATTTACAATCGTCTCCTGAACTAGCTGAAGGTATGAAAGAAGTAGTTGAAAGTAATAGCGGAGTACAATTAGAACCATCTGTTGCTTATAAATTAGAAAGTATGGGACTAATTAATTTAGTCGGAGATGAAGCTAAACCCAGTTGTCAATTATATCATCGTTATTTTGCTGATAATCTTTTAAAATAACAAACGGTATTTGCAAAAATTATAGGAGATTTATTATGATACAAATCACTTCAACTATTACAGATCAAGAATTAATAAAACTCAGTTCTCAAAACCCAGAATTGAGATTTGAACGCAATGCAGATGGAACTTTAGTTACTATGGCACCCACAGGAAAAATATCAAGCAATCGAGAAATCAAAGCAGGTGCTTATGTATTCACCTGGGTAGAAGAAAATGACTTAGGAGAGGTATTTAGTTCTAGTACAGGGTTTAAACTACCTAATGGTGCAGTTCGTTCTCCTGATGTTGCTTTTGTGGCTAAAGATCGCCTACCTTTAGGGTGGGATGAAGGAGAAGACGAATTTTTTAATTTAGCACCAGATTTTGTCATTGAAATTAGGTCAAAAACCGATAACTTAGATGTCTTAAAAAATAAGATGGAAGAGTATCGAGAAAATGGGGTTAAGTTAGGTTGGTTAATTGATCTTCATAACCGTCAAGCTTTAGTTTATCGTCAAGATGGTTCCATAACAACTTATCCTCCTGATGCAATTTTAAATGGAGAAAATGTTATTCCTGGGTTTACATTAGCGTTAAAAATTTTACTTTAGCTTCAATTAATAGACTGAGAACAATGGAAGCAATAAAAGCTAAATTTTCTAATTAATTATGATATGAACAAATTGAGAGGAGAATTTTAATTGAAAAATTTGCCTGGATTTTGTAATATATGTAAATGTTTAACTATATTTATAAAGTAAAAAAATGAAAGGAATTCAATTTGTTGTGGATGAACAAGGAGAAAAACAAGCGGTTCTAATTGACTTAAATGAATGGGGAGAACTTTGGGAAGATTTTTATGATCTCGCTGTTTCTCGTGCTAGAAAGGATGAATCAGAGATTTCTTGGCAAGATTTAAAAGCAGAAATGCAAGGGGAGAGCAAACAAGAGTGACAGAATATAGCATCACTTTTAAAAGTTCGGCAGTGAAGGAGTTTCGCCGTTTACCAACTGAAATTAAACAGCGTCTTGGTTTGGTTATAGATGAATTAAGTCAAAATCCTAGACCAATTGGTATAGTTAAGTTAAAGGGTAATGATAATTTATATCGAGTTAGAATGGGTGATTATCGAGTTGTTTATGAAATTGATGATTCTGCTAAATTAATCCGAATTACTAGGATTAGACATCGAAAAGATGTCTATCGTCAAAGATAATAGTAGTGGATTCTTTCAGACCTTAATCTAATTGCAGCAGGTGGGCAATGCCCACCCTACAAGTTAAAATAATTTAATATTAACCTTGTTTTTTGCGTTTAGAAGACACTAAACCAGCACCAACAGCAACTAAACCAAGAATAGTACCGGGTTCAGGAACTGATTCTGCTGGTTGTAAGGTTGCTTCCAAACTGGAATACAAATCTTCAAAAGATCCGTAACTATAAGCAAGTGAATGATTATTAGTGCCACTCAAAAGAGCATTACCACTACTGACTCCATCATCATCATAATTAGGGTTTGCTGAATAAAGGCTAAATCTTCATGATAAAAAGGTTACACCCATATTCGAGCAGGAAAAAAGATCAGCTTCATCGGCTAAAAACCGCGCTTGATTGGTAGACACACCTCACAGTTGCCACG
>NZ_JASJEB010000113.1 GCF_030064895.1 Crocosphaera sp.
CAGAGCAATTAAAGATGCTTTGGCGTTAGTCCAGTCTAATGATCTGGTGGTCTATGAAGCTTTAAAAGTTAGAAACTTGGTTAAAAACCGTAAACTTGCTAAATCTATTTCTGATGCTTCTTGGTATCAATTCACTGAATGGTTGAATTATTTTGCTAAGATTTATCGCATCGTTTGTGTTGCTGTGCCTCCCCATTTCACCACTCAAGACTGTTCAGTTTGTAGCACAAGAGTTCAGAAATCATTAAGTACCAGAACTCATCAATGTCCAAACTGTAAAACAGTCTTAGATAGGGATCATAATGCAGCAATTAATATTCTTAAAAAGGGTTTGAAATACTTGGGAGAACATCTCAACGGTACTGTAGGGCATACAGAAACCGACCCAAACGCCTTGGGAGAGTCCGACCTCTGGGTTCTCAATGGTAACATTGAGCATTTAAGTCGTCTCGTTGAACAAGGAATTTCTAGCAGTGATGTGGAAAGAATCCCCCGTTACAACGCAGTTTAACGGGGGAGTATGTCAATATAGTAATTTAGATGCTTAGCAACCTCCGAACTCCGAACTCCTAACACCGAACTCAGGTAGCTAGTTTGAGCGAAGCTGAAAGATGTGAATAGCCCATCTTGAAAAATTTTATGTTATGCTTAATATAAATATAAACTTGTCAATCACCCATGTTTGTCCTTAACTGCACCAAGACCTGTAAACAAAATCAAAGCCTAACGGTCTGTTAAACAGTTGACAAACGATTCAAGGGAAGCAACTATATCACAGGAGCCTTGTGCCTGATGGACTATTTAGATAAAGTTCTAGAAAAGTTAAAAGAATTAGCACAAAAGCTAATTGAAACGTTATTAGGCCCTCAAGCCGAACCCGAACCCGAACTGATCCCCATTCCAGTTAACGACCCCCAGCGTCGCCGTCATCGATAAGTGGGTTTGGTGTGTCCAATCAATCTTTCAAAAAATTAAGTCTCCTGGTCATTCACGGGCCAAACCTTAATATGTTGGGTGTTCGTGAACCAGGAATCTATGGTTCTGTGACCTTAGAAACCATTAACCGTCTTCTAACTGAGAAGGCGGAATCTTTGGGTTATAGGTTATCCATAGTCCAATCTAACCAAGAAGGAATCTTAGTGGATGCCATTCAAACCGCCTTGGGGCAACATCAAGGGATAGTGATTAATGCAGCAGCTTATACTCATACTAGCGTGGCTATTCGAGATGCTCTATCAGCCGTTAAAATACCAACAGTAGAGGTTCATTTAAGTAATATTTATCAAAGAGAAAGCTTCCGTCATCATTCCTATATTGCTCCTATTGCAGTAGGACAAATTAGCGGTTTTGGAGCAAATAGTTATCTCTTAGGACTAGAAGCTTTGCACCATTATCTTAACCAAGAATAACCATATTGAAGAGACGATGCGGTTAATTGTATTAGCATTAATGTTAATTGGGACAGTTGTTAGTCTGTTACAAAATCAGCAACCCATTACCCTTTATTTTTTGGGAACTGACAGTAACACAGCTTTATTTTCACTGCAACTTCCATTGGGCATTTGGATCATTCTATTTACTGTAGCAGGAATCATTACCAGTTTACTGATTCAATTTTTAACGCGATCGCCTGTTTCTTTGTCCCCTAAACCACCCCGTAACCGTCGTCCCCGTACCCCAGAACCCCCTGAAACCCCATATTCTAGACCTGAAACTAAAAAATCTGATTGGGAAACTTCTCCACCACCAGAATGGGAACAGAGCATAGAAGAAGAGGAAGATGAGTGGGATATTGAAGAACCACCTATAGAAAATACAATTCCCCGTCAACCAGATAAAGTTGAAGATATACGTTCAGAGTTTGAAGTACAAAAACCCCCCAAAGCAGTCTCTCAAGAAGGAACCGTCTATTCCTACACCTATGGAGAATTAAGCTCGCGCGCCTCCTCTCAACCATCTCCCGAACCCCCGAAACCGAAAGAAAAGCCCCCATCTCCTCAACCTCGTAAGGAAGTTTATGATGCTCAGTATCGTGTTATCACCCCTCCTTATAGAGCTTCTCAAGAGCCTAATGATGAAGATGAGGACAATGAAGAAAATTGGATTTGAATATCTTTCACTCTTGTCCTACTATGATTGTTAGTGGAAATTCTGGGTTTTTACTTTTTTATGAATTCTAAAAAGTTTTATCTTGTAACTGATGCAAGTATTATTTGTTCTTATTTAGTATCCAAGTGGGTTGATGCTTTCGGAAATATGCCAGAATTTCAAGGAGTAATTGTCAAAGAAGAACCTCAATCCCAAAATGTACTCAAAGCTAGACAAGATTTTCATAATCGGTACTTTGACTTAAACAATTTTATAGTTGATAGTCCTCAAAAAATTGCTGATTTATCTCAAGAAATTGCTGATTTATATCCATCTTTTGATCAAACAGAAAAATCTATGATCACGAATTATGGGGTTGCTAAGTATTCTGTAACTGGGTATGATAAAACTTTTTGTTTGGGGGATAATTTGAATGGAAATAATGTGAAAGAGTGGCTGATTGAAGTCTCCGAAAAATCTTCTACCTTTATATTTGTTTGTGCGACTCAAATACTGAAGTCATGGTGGATAGAACTGACGAATTCTCAAGTTTTTAATTGTCATTCTGCTGTCTTACCTTTTGCCCGAGGAATGTATGCTATAGAAAATATTGCTATTCAAGAAAATGTATCTGAATTTAAAAAAGCTGCTGGCACTACTATTCACTACATCGACGAAGGTGTAGATACAGGAAAAATTATTAGAGCGCAGAGAATTATGAATCCATTTCAATTTGACTCTATCTGGGATCTCAAAGCTTACAGCTACTTGCTTGGTTTTGACTTATATGTGAAAACTGCTCAAGATATTTTAGCTGACAGTGAAACTATTCAAGTTGGAATTTCTCCTAACCCTGAATTATTGGGGCCAAATTTCTTAATCAAGGATTTTACCCCAGAAAAACAAAGACAGGCAGAACAATCTTATTTATCGATGAAAAACTCTTTATAGGGAAAAAATGACCAATGATTGAGATTCAAAAGATCCTTGACAAAGGACGAGGTGTTATATGCACCCAACAAATACTAAAAGGGACAGTGATTGAAATAGCTCCTGTTAGTGTTATTCCCCATGAACAAATATGCAAGATAGACGGAACAGAAGTATTCAAATACTATTTTGTCCAGGTTGATGAGTATGCTGATAGTTCTGTTTACAAAGCATATCTTGTTTTTGGTTTAGTATCATTATCTAATCATAGTGAAGATCCTAATTCTGAAGTCTCTTGGGTTGAAAATGAGGTTGGTTTGTGGTGTCATTGGATAGCTACAAAAAATATTGAACCTGGTGAAGAGGTAACATTATGCTATGCAAATTTTGAGGAATATCTTGACATACATTCCACTGACTAAAATCTAACTCAGATTATTGGCCTATCAAGAAAAAATTAACCCCATCTCAATATTTTAGATGGGGTTAGATAAGGGTTTCAATCAATCAATATTTATTTGCGAGCGATTAAAGTTAGCTCTCCACTAGCTAAGTCTAAGGGGAAGTTATGAGCATTGCGCTCGTGCATCACTTCCATCCCAATACCAGCACGGTTGAGAACATCGGCCCAGGTGCCAATTACACGACCTTGAGAATCTAACACAGACTGATTAAAGTTAAATCCGTTAAGGTTAAAGGCCATGGTACTAACTCCCATCGCAGTGAACCAAATACCAATAACTGGCCAAGCACCTAAGAAGAAGTGTAAGGCACGACTATTGTTAAAAGAGGCATATTGGAAGATTAAGCGACCAAAGTAACCATGAGCAGCCACAATATTATAGGTTTCTTCTTCTTGTCCAAACTTATAACCGCGGTTTTGGGATTCGGTTTCTGTGGTTTCTCGAACTAAACTAGAGGTGACTAAGGAACCGTGCATAGCGGAGAATAACGCACCACCAAACACACCGGCAACTCCTAACATATGGAAGGGGTGCATTAAAATATTATGCTCAGCTTGGAAAACGAACATAAAGTTAAATGTCCCACTGATGCCTAAAGGCATACCATCGGAGAAAGAACCTTGTCCAATGGGATAGATTAAGAAGACAGCAGTAGCTGCGGATACAGGCGCGCTATAAGCAACGCAGATCCAAGGACGCATTCCTAAACGATAAGACAGTTCCCATTGTCTTCCCATCCAGCAGAAAATACCAATGAGAAAATGGAAAATGACTAATTGATAAGGACCGCCATTATACAACCATTCATCGAGGGATGCTGCTTCCCAAATGGGATAAAAATGTAAACCGATGGCATTGGAAGAAGGAACTACTGCTCCAGAAATAATATTATTTCCATACAGTAATGATCCGGCTACCGGCTCACGAATGCCGTCGATATCAACGGGAGGTGCAGCAATGAAAGCAATGATAAAACAGATGGTGGCGCTTAATAATGTCGGGATAAGAATAACACCGAACCAACCTATATATAGACGGTTATTGGTGCTAGTTATCCACTGACAAAACCGCTCCCATGGGGAAAGATTTTGGCTTTGTATAGTAGTTGTCATGGCTGAATAATAACGAAATAACAACAATAATTTGAGGACAGATTGTATCAATGATTACCTGACCTTGTTATGTACAAGTATATTTACATTCGTTGACAATGATCCACTTTTTTTTGTATATTTTTATTTCCTAAAAATGAAGTTTTATTGTTTTTTGTAAAGATAAACAACGAGTTATTAAATAAATGTAAATAATTTAACAATCGCAAAAGTCCAGGGACAATGATTGATTGTCGGGTAGGAAAATCCAGTAAAATAGGAAATAGTAGGGGTCAATAGTTATTTAAACGAAGAGGTTAAGGCTCATTATATCAACTTAACCTCTAACAAGTAGACAAAGAGACACTTATTCAGCCCATTATCTTTACTGTTAATTAAAAATTTATGTCTAAGGCCAAACTTTTACAGCCTGATTTGATTTTAGGGGATACCATCCTTGGTTTAAGCCAAGACGTTTTGGATCATTATCACATTAAAGGGTTAGTCTTAGATGTAGATGAAACCCTGGTTCCCCTCAAAAAAGCCCACGTATCTGAAGACTTGAAACAATGGATACAGCACATTCACCAACAAACTCCTATTTGGTTAGTGAGTAATAATCTCAGTGAAAATCGTATTGGCCGTATTGCTAACTCTTTAGAGTTACCCTATTTATTAGGGGCTGTAAAACCCTCTCGACGGAAACTGAGAAAAGCTATCCGCGCTATGGAGTTACCCATTCCTCAAGTGGCCATGGTGGGCGATCGCTTATTTACGGATGTCTTGGCCGGAAACCGTCTGGGAATGTTTACTATTCTCGTTGAACCAATGGTTGATCCTGCGATCGCTGCTCGTTCCTATCCTATCCATAATTTTGAAGTTTGGCTGTCTCAAAAACTTGGGATTTCTCTGATGTCTTCGCAACATAAGTTTATGAAACGACATAAAAAGAGAAAAAAGTAAATATAAGAAAACAAAGGAGACTAGATATGAATAACTCACAATTAGCTTCTAATTCTTTTGGTTTAGTCCCATCATCTGAGACTGATGATTTGATGGTTACTCAGATTCTCAGTCTTACTCCAGGTCGAATTCGCCTACGAGTGGATTTATCTGGACATTCTAGGGAGGAAGTCAATTTAATGGTTGTTAGTCTTGACAATCACTTAGCTATTGAAAAAGTGAGGATCAATATTGAGATTGGTAGTCTTACTATTTTTTATGATTCTCACTCAATTAATACTGTAGAAATTATTGAGCAACTCAAAAAATTGGGGTTAACTTTTTCTGAAAAATCCATAACTTCCTCACCTTTTATACCTAGTTCTTCAAAAACTGCTATCCACATCAATCAAATGGGTAATAAGGTTAACCAGGTTATTAAACAAGGGAGTAATAATATGGTTGATTTAGGGGTGATTGTACCTTTAGGTTTTGGTTTATTAGCTTGGCGACAATTAATTTTAAAAGGATGGCAATTAGAAACAATTCCTTGGTATGTGTTAGCTTGGTATGCTTTTGATAGTTTTATAAAGTTACAAAATACCGAACAAAATTCTCAAGATATCTAAATAATTCATTTTAGTTAGTCAATCTTTTACCGTGAATTAGGTGAATGATATTATCAATTAAAACTGATTATCTATAAGCCAACTGAGGAGGTTATTAAACAATGGATAAATTAGAAAAATATAGCTCTATTATACAAAAAATATTGCAAGAGTATGCTCAATTTAGCCAAGATAAAGATATTGAAACTGAATTGATTTTTGATACCATTAGACATCATTATCAAATTGTTAATGTGGGTTGGAAAAATGATAATTGGATTTATGGTTGTATTTTACATTTAGATATTAAGAATGATAAAATATGGATTCAACATAATGGAACAGAAATAGAAATAGGGGAATAATTAGTTAAATATGGTGTTCCTAAATCAGATATTGTTATTGGTTTTCATCCTCCTTTTAAGCGACAATTTACCGAATATGCAGTTAATTAAAGAGTTATGTTTTATGTTAGGTTTCGTCTCTTAATTCAACCTACAAGATCAGCGATCGCACTAAAATCGTGGGCAAATTCCCAAAAATTGGCTATAATATAAAAAACTACAGTAAATTTTAACTATATTAAAGTCTTAGTAATCACATCAAAGAAAATTATATGACAAGAAACATAGTTTTAAGTACAGAAGAAGCAAGAAAAGAAATATCAGATAATCGGACATATCCTGCTTGGTTAGAAAATCAACATTCTTTACCTTTTAATAGTTTGTCTTCTGATGAGTTTGAAATCTTGTCATATTTACTTCTTTGTAAAGAAAATCCTGATGCAAAGGTTTTTTACTACGGAAAAACTGGAGATGCAGGACGAGATATTGTTATAGAAAAAACTGATGGAACAAAAGAGTTAATACAATGTAAATGTTACTCAAATAATGTAGGTTTAACTCAAATTAAAGCAGAACTGGCTAAACTTTATTGTAATGTTTTTTATGATAAAATACCTATTAAACCAGATAAAATTATATTTTTTGTAGTTCCAGATATTACAGCACCTGCTCAAGATTTTATAGATACTGAAAGTCATTGGTTACAAAATGTAGAGGAAATTATAAAAAAGCATCTTAAGATTCAGAAAAACCCTGAAATTGATTATAATTTGCTAGAATTTGCTCGACAATGGTATCCCCCTAGAGAAAAACAAATTGGTGTAGATTTAACTCAAAGAATTAAATTTTTTCCAGAACTCATTGAAGAGTTTTTTGGATTCAAAAAAGTTATAGATACGGAATCTCTCAAACCTTTAGAAAATAAATTAGATAAACATGATGAAAAATTAGATAAAACTAATGAATTAATTAAACAACTATCAAAGCAACTAAGTCAACATCAACTTTTAGTATCACCAACTTTAGATAATGCTCCTGAACTTTTCCAAAAGATAATTAATGATATAGAAAGCAAAAATCCACTTTTAAAAATTAATCTATCTGCCAATTCTGAGATAACAAGAATTGTAATACAAGCTAAACAAACTGTACCGATAGGAACTCTTACTTTTGATAAATCTCCAGGTGGAATTAAGGGTCAAAATAAATATTTATCTTTAATTAATGAAGGTCGAAATATAGAATTACTACCAGGAGAATATAAATGGGTTTGGGATGATCAAATTTCTCTCCCTGAAATGGATGGTAATTTACAAATTATTCCTAATATTCCAGATAAAAAAGTTCCTGTTAAAATAATCTTAACTCAAGACAATGTTGAAGTTTTTTCTATTGATTTTGCCAATTTATCAATAGTAAGAATGGGAAAATTAGAATTGGAGTTTAAAATAAGTAGCACATTCTTACTTTGTGAAATAGGAATGATTGTTAGTTTTTTAAATAACAAAGTTAATATTTATAATGTTGATTACTTTGATCTTACTTCTATCTCCTCACATCACGATATCCAAAAAGTTATTAATTTTTTTGAACTAATCACTTTGATAAACAAAGGAGCAGAATTAAGTATTTTTTCACTAGAGTATGCTGAAAGTGCTTTGTTTGATCGTGGAAAAGCAATGGAAAAATTTGACGACATAGAAAAAGCTGACAATACATTAAATATCTTTAGAAAAATTCAGAAAATTAATAAAGAACTAAATTTAAACATTCATTTTCCTACTTCCGATAATGATTTGCGGTATATAAACGAACTTTTTGACTATCTGGAGACAGGAAAAATGACAATTACTAACAGCTCTTTAAATATAAAAAATACTACTCGTAAAAACATAAGAATTCTTGAAAATTCATCACAAGGAATACTAAGATTAGATATGTCTTATGGCAATACTCAATATGAAATTCAAGAAAAGGAAATCTTAATTAACCTAGAAAACCATTATTTAGAAATTAAATCATCTGCTATCACCAAGATTAAAGAATTAGAAAATAATATTCAAAACTTATCTGATAATGATTTAATAGATGTTGAAATTTATTTTAGTAAAGCAGTTTTATCCAAAACTTGACTTCCTGAATTTATAGAAGCATAGAGTAAGTGATTAAAAACTTACCCTTAATAATTACAAGCTCAACCTACTTAACGGTTTTTTAAGCCTTATGTCCACTCCTGTTATACATTATTCTTTTTGAGTTGCTTGTAATTGTTGAATTTGCTCAAGAGATAAACCCGTTAATTGAGAAATTAGTTCGATATTTAAGCCATTTTCTATCATATTACAGGCAACTTTCTCTACACCTTCTTTGATACCTTCTTTAATACCTTCTTGCATTCCTTCTTCCTTACCTTCTCGTAAAATGGCTTGATACATGGTTGACTCTTTCATGATGTCACTCCTTAAAATTCGTTGAATGTCCTTCTCTTCTAATACTAACCCAGATAGAATAGCAGTTGATGCTGACAAATTAGCTTGAACTCGACTATTGTTAATTTTTTGTAATTGATTAGCTACATCTTCTAAAGTGTCTAGTTTATTTTCGGTTTGACTCAAGACAGCAAAGGGTAATAAACCCTGAGATGAAAAGAATAATTCTGTTGGTTGTTCCCATAAACGAATTACATTAAATTGATGGGTTGTTTTCTCTAAGGAAAAAGTATCTTGATACACTAATTCTGAGGCTGTTTTTCTGAGATAAATGACTACTTGAGTCATTATTTTGTTAGGATAACGACGATGGACTCTTAACCGATAATCTGCCATTCTAAAGGGGATATTAACATCAGTATTAGTTTGAAATTCTGTGTGTAGTACAAGATCATTAGATTGACGTAAAATAATAGAATCGGCCCGTATTGGTTCGAGAGATAGTTCTTTAGGACTTAATTCTACTAACTCAATAGGTTCTCCTAATAGCCAAGTGGCGATATCTTCGGAAAATTCTTCAACTATAAATTTACAAATATTGTCGTACATAGTTTTACAAGCGATCGCACTTTATCATAATTCTAAACTTTCTCTTGATGAGTGCCAAAATCTAGCGATACTAATCTGTTTCTTAGATTCTTCGACTCGATAAATAATACGATAGGGTTTAAGAATTAATTGACGTAGGTTAGGATTATTCAATTCAGGTACTATTTGACCTCTCAATGGAAAGTTACTTAGTTCTTTAGCTTTACTGAGTAATTGCTGGCCTATTCTTTTTGCTGCTTCAGGATTATTAATCGAAATATAACCAACAATTTTCTCTAAATCATTAACTGCTTTGGGGGAAAAAATTACTTGGTAGTCCATGAATCTATCATTTTTTCAACGTCTTCTATGGGAATACCTTTTCCTTGATCAATTTGCTCCAGTCCTTCTTGTACTGCTGCAATAAATTCAATTTCTTGAGCAATTTCTCTTAAGGAAACATCTGATGGTAAACGTTTTACCAGTTCGATAACGGCTTCTTTGTTACTCATGACACTTTACACATTAGGTAACAGTATGAACTTTATTCTAGCATTAAATTCAAAAAGAAGTACAACCCAACCTATAAATATAAAAGACAAGAATAAGTTATGTTGGGTTTCGTCTCTCAACCCAACCTACAAGATCAGCTAAATCATAAATCATTTAAGATCATTCACTTTGACTTTATTTTCTTGTTTGTTTTGACTGTGTTTTCTCCTAGAAACTTTTGTATAAACTTTTCCTACTCTAGTAGTTGAAGCATCAAAATAACGATCAATGACTTCCTCTCCTGCTTCAATTTTTTGTTCAAGTTCATCGATTGAAATCTTTTTCATAAAGCTTTCTCTCCTGTTTGGTACTTTTCCAATAGGTAATTAACCAAATATATTCTCCCTCCTCATCATAGCGAATCTCATAGATAACAGACAAGAGGGTATTTCCTAGATAACCAATAGCGATAAATTGTTCAGGATTATCATTTTTTATTCTTTCAATATAGTAACCTGTAAAGAGGCTGATAATGTCTTCTAAAGCATAGCCTCTTGTTTGTTCCAAAAGTTTACTTTTTCGATCATCCCAGTCGAAACGCATAATTTACCGAAAAATAGTTAATAATAGGGTGAGTTATAAAAACCCACCCTAAACCATCAGAAACGAAACCTACTTGACAGAAGTTTCAGCCTCAATATTGGCGGCCTTACTGTGTCCATTCCCGTTACTTATTTCTAACTGCCTGGCAGCTAAATATTGATACATTTGCCAACGAGTATTAACATCTGCTTGCGCTTCTTTTAGTAGTTTTTTGGCAGCATCTGGTTTACTTCTGGCTAACATTTTGAAACGGTTTTCTTGATACATTGTTCGTTCAATGGGAATCTTGGGACTTCTCATATCTAACTGTAAGGGGTTCTTTCCTTCTCCTATTAAGTCGGGATGATAACGATACAATAACCAGCGTCCACTATCTACAATCTCCTTCTGATAACTCATAGCAGTGGTCATATTGATACCGTGGGCGATACAGTGAGAATAGGCAATAATCAAGGATACACCCTCATAAGCTTCTGCTTCTAAAAAGGCTTTGATACTATGCTCATTCTTTGCACCCATAGCAACACTGGCAACATAAACGTTACCGTAGGTCATGGCCATTAACCCTAAGTCTTTCTTGGGTGCCGGTTTACCTCCAGCAGCAAACTTGGCAACAGCAGCGCGAGGTGTGGCTTTAGAAGCTTGTCCCCCTGTATTGGAATAAACTTCGGTGTCCATGACCAAAATGTTAACGTTGCGTCCACTGGCTAACACATGGTCTAACCCACCGTAACCAATATCATAGGCCCAACCGTCACCACCGATGATCCAAACACTCTTTTTAACTAAATAGTCTGCTACGGACTGCAACATGGTTATTTTAGCTTGGCCAGACTCATCTAAGTTACTGTTGCGCAACAGTTCTAATAACCGTTGTTTAAGGATAGCAACCCGTCCCCGTTGTTCAAAGATGTCTGCTTCATCTCTCTGTTTTGCTTCCAATAACTCTTGCGCTAGGGTTTCTCCAATATCAGAGGCTAAACTTTTCACCAACTCCATAGCAAACTCTGCCTGTTTATCAATGGAAACTCGGAACCCTAAACCGAATTCTGCGTTATCCTCAAATAGAGAGTTAGACCATGCTGGACCCCTTCCTTCTTGGTTATGAGTCCAGGGAGTGGTGGGTAAGTTACCGCCATAAATAGAAGAACATCCCGTTGCGTTGGCCACTACCATGCGATCGCCGAATAACTGAGTGGCTAACTTCAGATAAGGGGTTTCACCACATCCTGCACAGGCACCAGAAAACTCAAATAAGGGTTCTTGCATCTGTTGATGGCTTATTTTATTGAGTTTCAGGGTATTGCGGTCTGGATTGGCTATAGATAGGAAATAGTCCCAGTTTTCCCGTTCTTGTTCCCTGATAGGTAACTGTGGAGCCATATTAATGGCTTTTAGTTTGGGTTGGGATTTATTTTTGGCGGGACAGACATCAACGCAAACACCGCAACCGGTACAGTCTTCGGCAGCGACTTGGATGGTAAACTTGAGTTCTGTTTTCTTCCAGTCTAAGTCTTTAGCTGGCGCGCTTTTGAAGCTGGCCGGGGCATTAGTAAGGGCTGTTTCTTCATACACTTTAGAACGAATAACGGCATGGGGACAAACTAAAACACATTTACCACATTGAACGCAGACATCTTCCTCCCAGACGGGTATCTCTTGGGCAACATTACGTTTTTCCCATTTTGCGGTGCCACTAGGGTAAGTTCCATCGCAGGGTAAGGCACTTACGGGGATGTCTTCTCCTTGTCGGGCCATCATTTTACCTAAGACATCTCGGACAAAAGCGGGGGCTGTGTCTGGGATGGGATGATCGATATTGGGGGCGTTATTATCTACGGTGATGGGAATAGTTACTTGATGGAGATGGTCTAAGGCAGCGTCAACTGCTTTCATGTTCATCTCGACGATATGTTCTCCTTTTTTGCCGTAGGTTTTGCGGATATATTTTTTGATCTGTGCGATCGCTTCTTCCCTGGGGAGGATATTAGCAAGGGCAAAGAAGCATACTTGCATTACTGTGTTTATTCTGCCTCCCATCCCTGCATTTTTGGCTACTTCGTAGGCGTTTATAACATAAACTTTGATGTTTTTGTTAATAATATGTTCTTGCACAGGACGGGGTAACTGTTGCCAGACGTATTCGGGTTTGTAGGGACTATTAATGAGAAAGGTTGATCCTTCTATGGCAGGTTCTAAGAGATCAAATTTATCTAAAAATTCCCACTGATGACAAGCAACAAAGTTGGCTTTATTAACTAAGTAGGTTGAACGAATGGGATCGCTTCCAAACCTTAGGTGAGATACGGTAACTGAGCCTGATTTTTTGGAGTCGTAAACGAAATATCCTTGAGCATAGTTATCGGTTTCTTCTCCAATAATTTTAATTGAGTTTTTATTAGCACCGACTGTTCCATCTGATCCTAAACCATAAAAGATTGCTCGGACAACGTTATCTGGTTCTGTGGAGAAGTTAGGATCGTAATCAATACTGGTATTGCTTAGATCGTCTTTAATACCAACAGTAAAATGATTTTTTGGGTTATCTAATGCTAGGTTATCAAATACTCCTTTAACCATAGCTGAGGTAAACTCTTTGGAGGATAAACCATATCTACCTCCAACAATTTTTGGTAGGGGCATTTGTTGACAATTTTCCATGAACCCTGTTATGACATCTACGTATAAAGGTTCTCCTGCTGCTCCAGGTTCTTTTGTACGATCTAATACAGCAATTTTTTTTACTGTTTTGGGTAACTCTGCAATTAATTTTTCAGCAGCGAAGGGACGATATAAGCGAACTTTTAAGACTCCTATTTTTTCCCCTTGACTCAATAAATAATCTACGGTTTCGTGGACTGTTTCACAACCGGAACCCATTAAAATTATTACTCTTTCTGCTTCAGGATCTCCATAATATTCATATAACTTATACTGCCTTCCTGTGAGTTGGGCAAACTTATCCATAGCTGTCTGTAAAATGTCGGGATAAGCTGCATAGAAGGGGTTTACTGTTTCCCTGGCCTGGAAGTAAACATCAGGGTTTTGTGCTGTTCCCCGAATAACGGGGCGATCGGGGGTTAAGGCCCTATTGCGGTGGGCGATCACCCATTCGTCTTTGATCAGCGATCGCAGTACCCCATCATCTAATAATTCTACTTTCTGTACTTCGTGGGATGTCCTAAACCCATCAAAAAAGTGTATTCCAGCTACTCTTGACTCATAACTGGCTGCGGTGGTGATGGCTGCGAAGTCTTGGGCTTCTTGCACGGATGCAGAGGCGATCAAGGCTAAACCGGTACTCCGGGCGGCCATTACGTCTCCATGATCTCCGAAAATAGATAAGGCTTGAGATGCGAGCGATCGCGCTGCTACATGGATCACTGTTGCGGTTAGTTCCCCGGCTATTTTGTAGAGGTTGGGGATCATCAATAATAAGCCCTGAGAGGCCGTAAATGTGGTCGTTAAGGCCCCTGTTTGCAACGATCCGTGGACTGCCCCGGCTGCCCCTCCTTCGCTTTGCATTTCCACGATGGAAGGGACAGTTCCCCAAAGGTTGGGTTTGTCTGTAGAGGCCCAAGCGTCTGCCCATTCTCCCATAGGTGATGAGGGTGTGATGGGATAAATGGCGATCACTTCGTTGAGACGATAGGCAACTCTGGCAACTGCTTCGTTGCCATCGATGGTAGCGTAGGTTTTACTGTTCATGGTGTTCTCTCTATTTAGCGATCGATCAGTTGAAGTGGTAATTTTTGTTGCAAAGACTTGACAAGTTTGGGAAGAAATATCAGAAAACGATTAATTTCTGGGGGATGATTAATACAACATAGTGGTTATTTTTGAACGGGTTTTGTCATGGGGGTTAATGATGAGACTTCTACTTTTATGATCGAACATAATCCAAGAGAAAGAACAATTTATTATCTTTTTTTAATACAGTTATTTTAGCCATTAGTTTTGTTATAATAATAAGTACAAAAATCATCTAAAATTAAGAAGCCCATTATGGAAACAATTAATATTAAGGTTGATCAAGAAATCGCTAAAGCTTATCGGGAGTCTGATAGTAAAAAGCAAGAACAAATAAGTACAATTATTAAACTATTTTTGAATAAGGATTTTTCTCAAAAAAGTCTTAGTGAAGTAATGGAAGAAATCGCTGACCAAGCAGAAAAACGAGGCTTGACTCCTGAAATTTTAGAAAATATTTTAAATGATGAATTATAAACGTTTTGTGATCGATACTAATGTCTTAGTCAGTGCATTACTGATTAAAAAATCTTCTGCTTTTAAAGTTATTAAAATAGTAGAAAATATTGGAATTACTCTATATTCTGAGCAAACATTAGACGAAATAACCCAAGTTTTACAAAGAAAGAAGTTTGATAAATATCTCACCATAGAAGAAAGACAAGAGTTTATTCTTAAATTTATAGAAAAATCAGAATTAGTTACAGTCACAGACTCTATTAATATTTGTCGAGACTCAAAAGATAATCAATTTTTAGAATTGGCTGTAAGTGGTAAAGCTAATTGTATAATAACAGGAGATGAAGATTTATTGATCTTAAATCCTTTTAGAAGCATTCCTATTATTACTGTTAACCACTTCTTGAAACTTTATGATGAGTAACCCGATGTCTAACTTCTTATCCCCCCATCAATCATTAAATAAAGCATTCCTCAAAGTTAAACCCACTCGTCAACATTTCGAGCAGTTTAAACGTAATTTAAACCAATTACTAGATAATATCAAGGACACAGAATCAGAAGAATATAATAAAAATTTACTGCGAGACTTTCTCAAAGATACTTATTATCAAGATAATTATTTTATTAATACTAAATTTAGTAATGATTTAGTGATTCACACTGATAAAAGTGATACCAGTACAGTTGGGGTTATTATAGAGTGTAAGAAAACCAATAATATCAATGAAATGCCAAATTTAGAGCAGCTTAATGTCAAAGCATTACAGCAGTTGGTTTTATATTTCTTTCGAGAAAGAATTACAGGAAATAATATTCATGTCAAACATTTAATTATTACTAATGTTTATGAGTGGTTCATTTTTGATGCACAAGAGTTTGAAAAATTATTTTATGATGATAAAGCTTTAGTTAAACAGTTTAATGAGTTTATCGATAAAAAGTTAAGCGGTACAAGTACGGACTTTTTCTATAAAGATATTGCTAAACCTGCTATCAGTGAAAAAGAAAAAGAATTAAAATTTGTTTATGTTAATCTACGGGAAGGTATAGACAATGAGAAACAGTTACGGGACTTATATAAGTTATTCTCTCCTGAACATTTATTAAAGTTACCCTTTCTCAATGATAGTAATAGTTTAGACAAAGAATTTTATAACGAGTTACTATATATTATTGGTTTGATCGAGGTTAAGGAGAAAAATAAGAAGTTAATTAAACGAAATAAAGCAGCAAAAAGAAACAGTGGATCATTAATAGAAAATACAATCACTCAACTACAAGGGTTAGATAAACTCTCAAGAATTAGTGATCTTGAACAGTTTGGAGACGGTACAGACGAACAACTTTTTAATGTTAGTTTAGAGTTGGTGATTACTTGGGTTAACCGTATTCTCTTTTTAAAGTTATTAGAAGCACAACTTATTAATTATCATCAAGGAGATAAGTCATTTGCTTTTTTAAGTTTAGAGAAGATTAAAGACTATTCTGACTTAAATTTTCTCTTTTTTAATGTCTTAGCTTGCGAAAATAGTCAAAGAAATGATGATATCAAGAAAAATTTTGGTAAGGTTCCCTATCTCAATAGTTCTTTATTTGAACCAACAAACTTAGAACACGAAACCATTGTTATTAGTAATCTTCAACAAGAAAATTTACCTATTTTTTCGGGGACAGTATTAAAAGATAAGGCAGGAAAAAAACGCACAGGAAACTTAAATGCACTACAATATTTATTTGAGTTTTTAGATGCTTATGATTTTAGTAGTGAGGGTTCCGAAGCAATACAGGAAGATAATAAACGGTTAATTAATGCGTCGGTTTTGGGTTTAATTTTTGAGAAGATAAACGGTTATAAAGATGGTTCATTTTTTACTCCTGGTTTCATCACTATGTATATGTGTCGAGAAACCATAAGACGGGGAGTTGTTGACAAGTTTAATGAGGTGAAAAAATGGAACTGTAACACCATTAATGATCTTTATAATAGGATTGATGATAAAGCAGAAGCAAACGAGATTATAAATAGTCTAAAAATTTGTGACCCTGCGGTGGGTTCCGGTCATTTTTTGGTGTCTGCTTTGAATGAAATTATTGCAATAAAAAGTGAATTGAAAATATTACAAGATAAAGAGGGTAAGACTTTACGAGACTATAGGATAGAAGTGGTTAATGATGAGTTAGTCATTGAAGATGATAACGAAAGTTTGTTTGAATATAATCCTAAGAATAAGGAAAGTCAACGGGTACAAGAAACTTTATTTCATGAGAAACAGACTATTATCGAAAATTGTTTATTTGGGGTAGATATTAATCCCAACTCGGTTAAAATTTGTCGGTTACGGTTATGGATAGAGTTATTGAAAAATGCTTATTATAAAGGGTAAAATGAGTTAGAAACTTTACCTAATATTGACATTAATATTAAATGCGGTAATTCTTTAATTAGTCGTTTTCCTTTAGATTCAGATTTAAAAGTAGCATTGAGTAAGAGTAAGTCAGACATTAATACTTATCAAAATGCTGTACAAACTTATCGCAGTGCAAAAAGTAAGCAAGAAAAGCGAGAAATGGAAGGATTGATTACAAAAATAAAGGAGAATTTTAAAACAACTTTATATGGTACTGATCCTAAAAAGGTTAAACTGAGAAAGTTAGAATCTGATTTATATTTATTACAGAATCAAACTGCATTATTTGAAGAAACAAAGACAGAGAAGAAAAAGAAAGAAAAGAAGATGACCAAGTTACAAAATGACATAGATAAGTTAACCGTTGAGTTAGAAGAGATAGAAAGCGGTAAGTTATATCAAAATGCGTTTGAATGGCGTTTTGAATTTCCAGAAGTGTTAAATAATAAAGGTGATTTTGTTGGTTTTGATATCATTATTGGTAATCCTCCTTATATTCGTCAAGAAGAAATTAAAGCGTTTAAACCTTATTTGAAACAACAATATAGCTGTTACACAGGAGTTGCTGATTTATTCGTTTATTTCTATGAAAAAGCTTATAATATTCTCAAGAAACAAGGGATATTAACTTATATTTCTTCTAATAAATACTTTCGCTCAGGATATGGGGAAAAATTGCGCTCATTTTTAACAACAAACACCACTATTCATACTTTAATAGACTTTGGTGATGCACCAGTATTTGAAGAAGCGATCGCTTATCCTAGTATCATCGTAACACAAGCTGAAACCTTGTTAAAAGAAAGTCAAACTATTAATGTTTTAAACTGGAAAACAGATAATTCTATTGATGATTTTGTGACTATTTTAGATCAAGATAGTTTTACTCTACAGCAACAAGATTTAATGTCAGAAGGATGGAGGTTAGAATCTTCAGACGTTTTACAGTTATTAAATAAGTTGAGAAATGCAGGAATACCATTAGGGGAATATGTTGACGGGAGGTTTTATTATGGTATTAAAACAGGGTTTAATGAAGCTTTTGTTATTAACAAAGAAACTAGAAATAGATTAATTACTGAACATTCTTCTTCCGCAGAGGTTTTAAAACCGTTTTTAAGAGGAAGAGATGTTAAACGATGGGTTATTAATAATCCTGAGTTATGGTTAATTTTTATTCCTTGGCATTTTCCACTACATGAAGATAATAGTATTGTTGGTGCTTCTATGCAAGCAGAAGAAGCATTTCAATATCAATATCCTGCTATTTATAATCATCTTTATCAGTTTAAAGATAAACTATCAGCTAGAAATAAAGCAGAAACAGGTATTAGATATGAATGGTATGCTTTACAAAGATATGCAGCAAGTTATTATAGTGAATTTGAAAATAACAAAATAATATATCCTAATATTTGCAAACAAAATGAATTTGCTTGGGATGAACATAATTATTTAGTTAATCAAAAAGCATTTATTATCTCTAGTGATTCAAAATATTTATTAGGAGTTTTAAATTCAAATGTTGTTATGTGGTTATTTACTCAATTATTAGCAAAATTACAAAATGATTTTTATGAACCCAGTAGAATCTTTATGAAACATTTTCCTATCCCAAAAGCAACAAATAAGCAAGACACTGAGATTACAGAAATAGTCAATAAAATAATCAAAATAAAAAATAATAACCCTGATACAGATGTCAGTCACTTAGAGTCAGAAATAGATAAAATAGTCTATGAATTATATGGATTAACCCCCGAAGAGATTGCTATAGTAGACGGTGGTTTAACAAAATAAGCAAAATCAAAGACAAATTAACAAAAAATGCTTATAATAGATAATAAAAGCTAAAAAACATCATGAGTAAAATAGTCAGTCTTACCATTCCCGATAACTTATATGAAACCATAACTAAAATTGCCAAAAATAAAG
The DNA here is from genome assembly GCF_030064895.1 of Crocosphaera sp. Taxonomy (GTDB): domain Bacteria; phylum Cyanobacteriota; class Cyanobacteriia; order Cyanobacteriales; family Microcystaceae; genus Crocosphaera. The sequence goes on from NZ_JASJEB010000113.1 coordinate 19,135, forward strand.
GTCAAACCTCAGAAAGCTTAATTATGGAATGTGTAGAAAACTCATTCGTTTCTCTAGAGAATGACCCCTTAGAACCCTTCATTGGTATAATTGATAGTCAAGGGTCAGATTGGTCTGAAAAACACGATCAATATTTAGGACAAGCAGTATTAGATAACAATAATAATCAATAAATGACACCTATTTTTGCTGATACGTCTGGTTGGGCAAATATTTTAGATCGTTCTCAACCATTGCACCCTCTAGCTGTACAATTATATCAAATAGCTCGTCAAAATGGGCAGAAGATAATCACAACTAACTATATTATTACTGAATTAGTTGCATTATTGACAAGTCCTTTACGCATTCCTAGAAAAACAACAATTTCCTTGATTCAAAGTCTTAAGTCATCACCCTATATAGAAGTCATTCATATTAGTAGTGACTTAGATACAAAAGCATGGGAACTATTGATAAATCGTGTCGATAAAGAGTGGAGTTTAGTAGATTGTTCTAGTTTTGTACTTATGCAAGAAATGAAACTTTCTGAAGCATTAACAACTGATCATCATTTTGAACAAGCTGGATTTATTCGTTTACTCAAATAACTGCAATGTTGTTGGGACTGTTTCATCTCGTCTCTTCTATTACTTAAAAACAGAGGTTACAAGCGCACACCTTTCCCATTCTGTATAGAATATCATGTCAAGTCAACCGAAAGCAAGCATTTTTAACATTAATTTATCATCAATCTTGCCTAGCTGTTGCGCTATAGTATTATGAACCCATCATCCCTAAAGTTGCCAAAACAAACAGCGATCGCCCACAATAACGAATATGATAAATTGTAGTTACAGAGGAAATAGTGTCAATATGATGAAAATCTCAGAAATCGCATCAGAAAAAATAGATACACTCCCCCTTGATAAACAACAACAAGTTTTAGACTTTATCGAGTTTATACAATCAAAAATAGAACCTGAAACAATGGATAATTCAGTAAAAACAAATAAAAAACAACAAAAAACAGTTCTAGAAAAAATCGGAGGTTATCCTAACTTTTTACTAGAAAGTTCTGGAAATTTATCAGATAGAGATATTCGTAAAAAAATAATAGCAGATAAAATCAAAGAAAAACACCAAAAAAGACATAAATAAAAATAATGAATAACTATCCTTTTATTTTAATAGATACAGGAATTATAGTTGCTTTTTATGATATTCAAGATTATTATCATCAACAAGTTCTGGATTTTTTTAACACTTGTAACAGTCAACTAATTACTACTATTGCTTGTGTCACAGAAGTTATGTGGTTACTATCACCTAATATTCAAGTACAAAATGAGTTTTTACTAGCATTAGAAAAAGAAGCATTTATTTGTGAACATTTACTTCCATCAGATTATCAAAGAATTAGTCAATTTTACTGACTTATCCCTTATTGTCATCTCCGAAAGATTAAACATATCAGAGATTGCTACTTTAGATAAAGACTTTGATGTTTATCGACGTTATCGCAAAAAACCTTTTAATCGAGTATTTTTCCCTCAGCGATAACTCCATAATTGGGGACTGTTTCATTTCTTCTCTTCTTTGACTCACAAACAGAGGTTGTAAGCGAACACCTTTTCCACTATGTAAAGAATATCATGTCAAGTCAACCAAAAGCAAGCATTTTTTACATTAATTTATCATCAGTCTTACCTAACTGTTGCGCTATAGTAAAGTAACTAAGGTCAACAAAATAGAGATAATAATCATGATTGAAGACTCTTATAAAATAAATGTTGTCATCGAAAAAGATGAATATGGTTATTACGCATATTGTCCACAACTAGAAGGGTGTCAAACCCAAGGAGACACCATAGAAGAAGTTAAAACTAATATAACTGAAGCAATAGAACTTTATTTATCCACTTTGTCCGAGGAAGAAAAAACAGAAAGATTAAGTCAAGAAATTATAACAATGACGATGGAGGTAAAAGTTGCCTAAACTTCCCAGATTAACTGCAAAAGAAGCTGAAAAACTGTTGTTAGATGCAGGTTTTGTCCAAATAAGAAGTCAAGGAAGTCATCGGATCTATTTTAAAGACAATATCAGAGTTGTTATCCCTTTTCATTCAGGAAAAATATTACACCCCAAAATTGTTAAGCAAGTCTTAAATGCAATTGAAAATTCTTGAGTTTGGGTACTGTTTTATTTCTTCTCTTCCTTGACTCACAAACAGAGTTTGTAAGCGCACACTTTTTCCACCATGCAAAGAATATCATGTCAAGTCAAGCAAAAGCAAGCATTTTTAACATTAATTTATCATCAGTCTTGCCCAACTATTGCGCAATAGTTTGATATTGAAACAGAAAAGACATAAATCACGTCTTATGTAGCCTATGACCATCAGATAAGTCATCTATTAATCATCGAACCCTGGTCATTGTCAGCATCATCATCGAAAATTAATCAATTAATCATCTAAGCTATATATAAAATTATGTGTGGAATTGTGGGCTATATTGGCACAAAAACAGCAACCGATGTCTTAATCGACGGTTTAGAACGACTAGAATACAGAGGCTATGACTCAGCCGGTATTGCTACAGTATTAGAAGGTAATATCCACTGTACTCGAGCCAAAGGCAAACTCTATAACCTTCGAGAAAAATTAGAACGAGAAGTCAACCCCTCGCAAATGGGTATTGGTCACACCCGTTGGGCCACCCACGGTAAACCCGAAGAACATAACGCCCACCCTCATCGTGATAATAGCCAAAGATTGGCCGTTGTGCAGAACGGTATTATCGAAAATCATCAAGAATTAAGGGAGGAATTAATTAATAATGGGTGTGAGTTTGCCTCCGAAACCGATACAGAAGTAATACCCCATTTAATCGCCCAATATCTACCCGAAACCTTCGATTATGATGGCTTATTAGAAGCTGTCCAAAAAGCGATCCATCGTCTCAATGGGTCCTTTGCGATCGCCGTTATTTGTGCAGATTACCCCGATGAAATCATTGTCGCACGACATCAAGCACCCTTAATTATTGGCTTTGGCCAAGGGGAATTTTTCTGCGCTTCCGACGTGACTGCAGTAGTCCCTCATACCCATGCAGTTTTATCCCTGGAAAACGGTGAAATTGCCCGTTTAACCCCCCTCGGCGTAGAAGTTTACGATTTTGACCTAAAACGTCTGAGAAAGCTACCTAGAACCCTCGACTGGAACTTTACTACTGTTGAAAAACAAGGGTTTCGTCACTTCATGCTCAAAGAAATATATGAGCAACCTTCCGTGGTTAGAAGTTGTTTAGAAACCTATTTAGATGCGAGTTGGAGTGTTGAAAAAGCAGAAGAAAAAAGCCCTATTAATTTAGGTTTAGCCGGTGAACTTTGTGACAACGTAGATTATATTCAAATTGTTGCTTGTGGGACCAGTTGGAATGCTAGTATGGTAGGTAAATATTTGCTGGAACAGTTAGCAGGTATTCCCACAATGGTACAGTATGCTTCAGAGTTTCGTTATTCTCCTGCACCGATGTTAAGAAATACCCTAACTATTGGTGTAACACAGTCAGGAGAAACCGCCGATACTTTAGCTGCATTAGAGATGGAAAAACAGCGCAGAATGGGCTTAGAATCTCCATACAATGCACGAATTTTAGGCATTACTAACCGTCCCGAAAGTACCCTTGCTCACATGGTAGATAGGATTATTAATACTCAAGCAGGGATTGAGATTGGAGTTGCTGCAACTAAGAGTTTTATTGCACAATTAATGGGCTTTTATTGCTTAGGAATAGAGTTAGCTTATCGTCGTAAACATTTAAGTTTCGATAAGTTAGAAAGTTTAGTTAAAGGGTTAAGAGAATTACCCAATCAAATCGAACTAATTTTAAGCCAACAAGAAAAACAAATCGAAGAATTAGCACACGAATTTATTGATACTCAAGACTTTATTTTCTTAGGCAGAGGGATTAATTTTCCTATTGCTTTAGAAGGGGCATTAAAATTAAAAGAAATCAGTTATATTCATGCAGAAGGCTATCCAGCAGGGGAAATGAAACACGGTCCCATTGCTTTATTAGATTCTAAAGTTCCTGTAGTTGCTATTGCCATGCCAGGAGATGTTCATGATAAAGTATTATCCAATGCACAAGAAGCAAAAGCCAGGGATGCAAGGTTAATTGGGGTTACTCCTGTTGATGATAATGAGGCGAGAGCAACCTTTGATGACTTGTTATTTGTTCCCCATGTAGATGAACTTTTATCTCCCATTATTGCCGTCATTCCCTTACAATTATTAGCCTATCATATTGCTGCAAGAAGAGGGTTAGATGTCGATCAACCTCGGAATTTAGCTAAGAGTGTTACAGTGGAATAATAAAGCTATTTTATTATTTCATTGTATTCATTTAAATCGTCTTGGGGAAGTTGTCTTATCTCTTTAAAGATATCATCAACTGACTGATTTTCTAACCATTGATGACGTTCTTTTGTATAGTCACCTTCTCCCGATTTTAAATATTGAATAAAACACAGGGTATCAACAACTCCTAGAGAGTCGATTAAAGCTTGATACCCTTTTTTGATAACTTCAGATTGAGTTTTCATCGTTAATTTTCTGAATGTTTAATGCTACGATTTAACCTAATTGCCCAATAAAAAATCATTAACCTTCACAATATTAATTGATTGAAAGGGATGTAAAATTAATAAGTCTTGATCACCTATAATGATAGATTCTGCTCGACCATTAACCGCTAATTCTAGATATTTATTATCTTTAGGATCTCGACAAATATCGGTAACAAAACTCATCTCTAGAATAAATTAAACGGTTTGAGATAAATCCAACAAAAATTGTCGTCGTTCTTCAAAGGTAATATATTGGTCAAATTTAGGACGAAATAAGACAGTTTCTAGTTCTTGCCAAGTAGCAGGGGATACGATAATAATTCCTAGTTTTTGAGCTTTTTTTAAAGCCTTATAAGGTTTACTATTGGTGGATAACACTGAACTGATAATGATATTAGTATCCAAAACAAATCGTCTATTCATCTTCATTTAAAAGAGATTCTAATATTTCTGGTGTTAATCCCCTCTCTTTCGTTTTTTGTCCAATAGTATCCATTGTTTTATATAATTTATCTAGGGATTCTTGTCTCGATATGGTTGAAGATTGAAGGTAAAAGGCAATTTTTGCCTCTATTTTATGCCGTTCTTCTTCGGTTGCATTCCAGTAATTTTCAGCAACATCTAAGGGAACTTTTATGTAAATTTCTGCTTGATTATTAATCATAATTATATTTCCTTTAGATCGTCTAATACATCTTACTCAATATATTATACTAAATTGTGTACAGATTTTTTTCTAATGTGATCGCTGTTTATGACCGTAACTGAGCTTGATCTACAATCTTATCTAAAACTTGTTGAAATTGTTAAAGATATTCCTAAACAAGATTTTTGGACAGCTTATGATGCAGAAGCAGATGTTCTTTATATCAATTTTCATCAACCTGCTTTACCTGCTGATGATAGCGAGTTAACTGATGATGATATTATTATTCGTTATCAAAGAAATGAAATTATTGGATTAAGTATTCTTAATGTTAGGACACAATAGATTATCGGTGTTGGGTTTCGTTTCTCAACCCAACCTACAAGATCAGCGATCGCACTATCAGATGGAAAATTAAATGATGACGCGTGCAAGAATTTGAATGATATATGGAGGGAAGAATCGGAAAATAGATTAATTATGAACTTTTAGCCGAAGCTTTTTAGCCATTATAATTATCAATAGTTCAGAAATTTGAGCGAAGGTTAAATTTGTTTTCACAAAGGTTCATGAATTTTAGAAGCAGTGGAACATTTATTAGGGATTTTCTACGATATGGCAATGGGTTTGTCATCGTCTCGGCTGTAGTATACACTCTGCTCTTCTACTCTTTGGCAGAATGTGAGCCGGATAGTGTGGTTCTCGTCCTGACTGGTCTATTAGGGTTTTTGACTTACAGTTATGACCGTATGCACGATTTAGATGAGGAATCAGATATCATCAATGCGCCACAACGGACTAATTGGTTGCGAACGCATTATACTTTCATGGTTTACTCGTGTGCGATCGCAGTGGTTATCAGTTTCATCGCAATGCTGTTACGACCAGCGGCAATCTTTCCTATTATGAGTACCATCGGACTCGCATTTGCCTATAGTCTGCCAATTCTTCCCAATGGTAGAAGCCTTAAAAAAATACCAGGGGTTAAAACGGCTCTTATAGTCGTCCTCTGGGTCATTCTTACCTTTATTGTGCCAATGACAGTAAGTGGTGTCCATTGGAGCTTCCGAATCATCGGAGGAATGCTCTATGAGAGTCTCATGATAGCATCAATTGCCAATCTCAATGACATCAGAGATGCACAAGGTGATCGTGTTGCCGGTGTTCCCACAATTCCAGTGATTTTTGGTGTGAGGATAGCCTTCTTTTTCTCCCTGTTTACTATTCTTGCTGCGACAATGGTAGCAGGGATTTTAGGAAATTGGGTGCTGATAATGTTAAGTGTTACAAGCACAATTGGGCTATTGTTCAACAGTAGTAAGGTTTTAGAAATACTGCGTTAGATTAATAGTTCCATCGGTGTCTGGGTAAGGATTCTAGAATTCAGAAATTACAAGGTTTTTCTAACTTGGATAAAAGTGCGATCGCTGATCTTGTAGGTTGGGTTTCGTTCCTCAACCCAACAAATACCTATATCATACGCTGAAATTTTGCTTCTAATTGAGCAATAACAACTTCACCATCAACCTTATCGACCCTTTTTAATTGTTCTAAACCTTTGAGAAAATAGAAATAGTAGCAGGTGGACTTAGTATCATTTTCGTGTATCAATTTGAATTTGTACTGCATTAGGTTGCAGTTTAATATCAATTACCCCTATGAAATCGGTGATTATAGCAGTTAAGATAATAAGAGTTACAAATGAAATCGCAATAACACTAATTACGGTTACGTTGGGTACTTTTGAAAATAAACGGGTCTTGTTTCGGTCACACATAATGTTATTCTCTACTAAGATATTTCATTTAATTGCTTATTTTTGTTATAAATGATTTTGATATATGGTTGGGTTGAATTAAGTAGAAAAATAAATATAGCAGTTCCCATACTTGTGAGGTACACAGTTTTCTAGTTTTAGGAGTTCGGAGTTCGGAGTTCGGAGTTCGGAGGCGCGATATTAGGTGTACCTCATTAGTCCGGGAAACGCTATAAGAAATTATGAACTATTAACTATACCTACTTTATCTTTCATCCCTTCGTAGAATTAAGTAGAATTTAGTAGAATCGCTATTGACGAAATAAATTATGATAGTTAGCATAAAAATAGTTAACAGTTATTGATTATTTTTAGGGGAGAATTAACTTATGGATAAATATGATGAAAAAGCGTTCCTTAACGATATGGTTATAGAATTTAATTTTTCAGGTAAGATAGAATTAACGTTTATTCAACGGTTATTATCTAATAATTCTGACCTTAATAATAAACAGTTAGCAGAGGTTTTAGAACGTGAGTTAACGGATAATGGTAAGCTAAAATCACCACCTGAAGTTATTTTCAGAGACAGTTGGCGTAATGGTATTTTCCCCAAGCTAAAAGATGAGGGTTATCAAGGGGAAAATAAATGGCAAGAAGCTAGACAATGGTTAATTAATACTAAGTATCCTATCTGGAAAAATCAACAAGTTTCGTCTTTAAATTTGTTAGATTCTTGGCGATGGTTACAAGAAAAAGCAGAGAATAGGAGGGTAATTAATCCTATTATTTTGAAACAACCTCCCCTAAGTGAGTTAGCTATTGGGGGATGGGAAAAAAAGGAAAACCCTATTAAGCAAATTCCCCTTAATAGTTTGATTCACTATCAAATTCAGTTATCTCAAGGGGGTTATTTACTGTTTTTAGAAAAGTTTAGTAACAGTACGGATATATATTGTTTATGTCCGTCTTGTGTGAGTCCATCGTTTGAGTTTGATACAGGGGAGGTTATTCTACCTCAGAAAACAAAGTATAGCAATAGACAGGCTAGTTAGGACACATAAATTATATTTTAAGGGAACAGGGAACAGGGAACAGGGAACAGAAAAATGTCCTAATAGCTTTGGCGACTGCTATATTATTCTAAAGATCATTTTACCGTTGAAGGGTCAACCGGTATTGAAGAGGTTTTAGCGGTTATTACTCCCGTTAAACCTAAGTTAGACTGGTTACCAACTTTACAAGATAAACCCTTGTCTTTGACGGAGAAGCATTTACAAAGTTTGATAACAATGGTGAATATGCAATCGGAAACACAGGTTTTCTGGACAAGATACCAAATTGTTTAACCGTCTCACTCCCCTCACCCTTAACACTCTTCTATAATCAATTAGTACAACTGATAACTGATAACTGATAACTATTTACTGTAAGGACAATCCCTATGAACGAACAACAAATTAATCAATACACCCAACTTATAGGTTTATTCCTCTACTGTAACAATGAGGAAGAAATGGAAAAAATCTTACAAGATAATGCTGCAATTATTGATAAGGAGTTTATCATCTTTCTGGAAAACTATGCTAAATTCTTCGCTGAACAAGGACAACAGGACACCGCAGATAAGTTGACTCAATTAGTCCAATTCTTACAGCAACAGTTAAGCGTTAGTCCCTACCTTAATCTGATTAAGATGCTGCTTAATTGTTCCAACCAAGAGGAGTTGATGGAAACGCTACAAAATAATCAATCTCTGGTGAATGAAACCTTAATCACAGTAATGGAACAATATGCTGAGTTTTTACAACAACAAGGACAAGGAGACAAAGCAGACTTTTTATCTGGGTTATCGCAACATTTCCAACAAGCATTAACTAACCCTTGGGAACAATTAATGCAAAGGGTTACCACTTTATATCAACAGGGAAAATATGAGGAAGCGATACTCATCGCAGAACAAGCGTTACAGGTAGCAATAGGGTTATATGGAGACGAAGATAATAATGTCGCTACCAGTTTAAATAATTTAGCTTTACTTTATCAGTACCAAGGAAGATACACAGAAGCAGAACCCTTATACAAAGATGCTTTAGCTTTAACAAAGAAATTGTTAGGGGATGAACACCCTAATGTCGCTTCCAGTTTAAATAATTTAGCAGCACTTTATTACTCCCAAGGAAGATACACAGAAGCAGAACCCTTATACAAAGATGCTTTAGCTTTAACAAAGAAATTGTTAGGGGATGAACACCCTAATGTCGCTACCAGTTTAAATAATTTAGCAGCACTTTATCGTGACCAAGGAAGATACACAGAAGCAGAACCCTTATTCAAAGATGCTTTAGCTTTAAGGAAGAAATTGTTAGGGGATGAACATCCTTCTGTTGCAGAAAGTTTAAATAATTTAGCTGAACTTTATCGTTCCCAAGGAAGATATACAGAAGCAGAACCCTTATTCAAAGATGCTTTAGCTTTAAGGAAGAAATTGTTAGGGGATGAACACCCTGATGTCGCTACCAGTTTCAATAATTTAGCTGAACTTTATCGTTACCAAGGAAGATACACAGAAGCAGAACCCTTATACAAGGATGCTTTAGCTTTATTGAAGAAATTGTTAGGGGATGAACACCCTGATGTCGCTACCAGTTTCAATAATTTAGCTTTACTTTATCAGTCCCAAGGAAGATACACAGAAGCAGAACCCTTATACAAGGATGCTTTAGCTTTAAGGAAGAAATTGTTAGGGGATGAACACCCTGATGTCGCTTCCAGTTTAAATAATTTAGCAGCACTTTATTACTCCCAAGGAAGATACACAGAAGCAGAACCCTTATGCAAAGATGCTTTAGCTTTATACAAGAAATTGTTAGGGAAAGAACACCCTGATGTCGCTACCAGTTTCAATAATTTAGCTTTACTTTATTACTCCCAAGGAAAAGTAGAAACCGCTTTAACTTATTTCCTCCATTCCTTAGCAGTGGAAGAGAAAATTATCCAACGGGTTTTCACCTCTAGTTCCGAAAGTCAACGCATCCAACATATTAACCAAAATCGTTTCACCTTAGATGCTTATTTATCCTTAGTAACCACTTATTTTAATGGGGAAGAAAAGAGTAACATTCAAACCGCATTAACCACCGTCTTAAACCGTAAATGTTTAACCCTTGCTGCACAAGCAACCCAAAACTTCGCCGTTTATCGCGGTAACTATAGCCATCTTCTCCCCACTTTCCAAGAACTCCAACAAGTCAGTAAAGAGATTATTGATGCGTCCTACTCTCCCTATTCACCCGAATATAAACCCCGTTTAACCAAACTGCAAAACCGCTATGACGACATAGAAAGACAACTCGCCAAACAAATACCCGAAATGGCTTTAAAAGAACAAAAAGTCACCTGTGAACAACTCGCCAACGCCTTACCTGATAACAGTTTTCTGGTAGAGTTTATTTACATTAACTACCGAGACTTTGACCAAGATAAATGGACAGAACCCCGTTATCTCGCTTTCGTCTTACCTGCTGGCCAACCCGACAAAGTAACGATGATAGACTTAGGAAATGCAAATGATATTAACACCTTATTGATAGACTTTTATGTTCAAATTTCCCATTGTCCCATTGAAGTTTATACCCCTGAAAAAACTTCCCATCAAACAGTCTCTACTTATGCAATAGGGTTTGGTAAAGACCCTACCCCAACCCATCAAAATAGAGGGTTATTGTTAAGCGAAAAGTTATGGAAACCTATTAACCACTGCGTGGAAGTCAAAAGTCAAAAATCAAAAGTCACAAATTCCCCTGAAACAGACACCAAACCCCGTTTATTCATCGCAGCAGACCACGCATTAAACCTGATACCCTTTGAAGTCTTACCCCTAGATGAAACCCAAAAACTAAGAGACATTTATTCTATCTCCTACCTAACTACTGGACGAGATATTTTACGCAAACAAATTAAAACCAACCGAACCCCATCTGAACCCTTAATTATTGCAGACCCAGACTATAATTTAGAAGTCGGAAGTATGAAGTCAGAAATAGGTAGTTCTTCTCTGACAAATTCTGGTGAACTTAATACTTTCTTATCCACTTTAGATGATAGTGAAAAAGGACTTAAACGTGCTGAAGGAACAGACATCTTAGCCAAAGAAGTAGCCACCTATTACAACGTCACCCCCTACTTAGATAAAAACGCCTTAACCAGTCACTTAACCCCCGAAAAATGTCCCCTTGTTTTACTAATTGGAACACATGGAGTCTTCTTTTCTCCTCCTAAAGAACCCCCTTCCAACCTCCGATTTCATACTTCCGACTTTACCCAAGACCGCTTTCAACAAAACATTAACCCTGACCCCATGTTAACCTCAGTTTTAGCCTTCGCAGGTGCAAATACATGGCGCAAAGGGGGACAAATTCCCAACGAAGCAGGAACGGGTCATTTATTAGCAAAAGATGTCGCTGGATTAGACTTATGGGAGAATGATTTAACCGTTCTTTGCGCTTGTCAAACAGGAATAGGAAACGTCAACGCAGGAGAAGGAATCTTCGGTTTAAGACGTGCTTTTGTTGTTGCTGGAACAAAAACCCTTCTAATGAGTTTATGGAGTGTTCCGGCACACGCCACCGTGTTATTATTAACCTTATTCTTCGACAATCGTAAGGCTAGAATGAGTCCCCATCTCGCCTTAGAAAAAGCACAAAACACCATTCAAAACCTCTCCTTAACAGACCTGAAACAAAGCGAAATCGGCAATCAAATAATTCAAGAATTGATTAATATTAAGCGTATTAACATAAATAATACTATTAGTCAAGACACAATTTATCCCCTCTCCCATCCTTACTTTTGGAGTGGATGGATCTGCCAAAACCTGTTAGATTAAATGCAGCTATTAAATTAAGTTTACCTTCCTAAAATTCAGAGTGTAGGTTGGGTTGAGGAACGAAACCCAACAAATACCTATCATTTGATCATTTGGATTATTTGGTTTTATAGCGTTTCTCGGACTCACGAGGTACACCTAACTCCTACCCCCTGCCTCCTGCCTCAAAGCGATAACCTATGTACCTCACAAGTATGAGAAGTGCTATATATTATTTGCACCCTCCTTGACCCAATTTATGGATCATTTTAGGTCATTCATGTCCAATATTATTATCAAAGATTAACCGTTTTTCTGCACCCCACATAACATCATAAACCCCTGCTTCCACATAACGATGAAAACTCGAATATGACCAATCTTTCGGTGCATTTACCAATCCATGATGAACAGGATTATAATGAATATATTCAACATGATTAATAAAGTCTCGATTATCCCTAATTTGATGCTCCCAAAAGCGACGTTGCCAAATTGTTTTTTCTCCCTTTTTTCTCCTTGATAACGTCATATTCCCTTGATAATAAGCCCGACATTTTCTACTAAAATAACTTTTAATTAATCGCCACCGAGTGGAAAAGTTTGCGTCATTTTCGGGTAATGTCCAAAGACAATGAAGATGCTCAGGGAGAATAACAATTGCATCAATTTTAAAGCGATGTTGTTTTATTACATACCTAAACGCTTCCCTTAGCAAATCTATATTTTCCGACTCACCTAAAATGGGACGGCGACGATAAGTAACAAGAGTAAAAAAATAGGTCGCTCCTGGTGTTTTTGCCCGACGATATTGCATATTATAATTAATGAAATGGGTTTTGTTGCTATATTTATATTGTTGGGTTTCGTTCCTCAACCCAACCTACTTTATATAATTAGTGAGTTTATTGGTAGAAATCATAGCATTTTGATGCAAATATATTTAACTAAATTCTAAAAACAAACTAAAGAAACTCATCTCAGTATAAAAACGTAAAACTATAATATTATTGGATACAATTGAAGTAGAAACGTCCTATCTTGAGGTAGGGAAGCCGACGCTGTACAAAGCTATATCAGCGTCGAGAGGAATATTAATAGGTAATTCTATGAAGCTTAGTCCCAGTCTTGTTTTCATCTCTTTAACCACCATAGGACTCGGTTTAATTATGCCTGTAAAGGCTAATGCTCAACTGCGTAATATTGGTCCTAATATTTCCGTTCCCCCTAGACAATGTATTCCTGGGGCAGTCAACTGCGGTGCAGAGATTCACCGCGAAAATATGCGCCATAATCGTCAAATCTATTTTCAGACCCCTGAAAAGATTTTGCAACATTTTCATCGGGAACGCACGGAAAGAGCTTGTTTAGAGAGGACTATGACCACTCCTCCCCCAGCTATTAATACTAACTGTAATCAGTATCTTGATCGCATTGAAACCCTCAATCAACAAGATGCTGTCATTGACCAACGGTTACTTCAACAACAAGAAATTGATCGACTCTATCCCAATGGGAGCAACTTTTAAAATTGATCAAAAAACGGACAAATAGAGGTAAGATTTTTACCTCTTTCTTCCTAATTTCTATTAATAAATATCATTGGTTGTTTGATTAAATAAAGGTTGACTAATGGGCATAACCAAAACCTTATCAACACGATTCCCATCCATGTCCATCACCTCAAACTTTAAACCTTTCCAATTAAAACTATCGGCAGCTTTTGGAATTTTACCTAAATAAGTAATAACAAATCCCCCCAGAGTATGGAAGTTGCCCTGTTTTTCTCCAGGAATCATTTTCAGTCTAAATACTTTTTTAAACTCGTCCACTGCTACGGTTCCATCCATTAACCAAGAACCATCCTCTCGACGTACTATAGAAGGAATAATAGTTTCATCAACGCGAGGAATATCCCCAACGATCGCTTTTAAAATATCATTAATAGTTACTAATCCTTGAATAATCCCGTATTCATCTACTACCAAAGCAATATGATTTCCCGTTTGTTGAAATAATTCTAAGACTTTTAATCCCAACGTACTATCAGGAACTAACAAAGGTTGTCCTAAAGATGCTGTTAAATCAAACTGCTGACAACCTAAACAATTAGATAATAAATTTGTTACATTCACAATACCTAATACTTCCTCTAAACTGCCTTGACAAACCGGAAAACGAGTATGGGTACTATTAATAATTTTCTGACGATTAATCTCAGCCGAATCTTCTAAATTTAACCAAATAATTTCAGGACGAGTTGTCATTAAACTGCGAACCCGACGATCGCCTAATTGCAAAACCCTCTCCACCATCTCATGTTCGACTTCTTCAAACATTCCTGCTTCTTTACCCTGTCTCAACATCACTTTAATTTCTTCTTCAGTAACAGGGGGTTCACTGATGGTGGTAGTAACACCCAATAAAGACAAAATAAAATCCGTAGACACCCCCAATAAATTAACAATTGGAGCAACTAAACGAGAGATATATAACAAGGGAACTGCCATTAATCTAGCAATTCTCTCCGGATTACTCAAAGCTAAACGTTTGGGAACTAATTCTCCGATCACCAGGGATAAATAGGTTAAACAGAGGACAACCAAGGTGATAGAAATGGCTTCACTGTGAACGTTTAACCCAGGAACACGCTGTAAAACCACCGTTAGCTGTGCCGATAGGTTGGCCCCACCATAAACCCCTGCTAAAATACCAATCAAGGTAATACCAATTTGTACCGTCGATAAAATCTGGTTGGGGTCATTAGCTAATTCTAGAGCAATTTTTGCCCGTCGATCGCCTTGGAGACTCATTTGTTCTAAACGAATTTTTCGAGAGGAAACTAGGGCTATCTCCGACAGGGCAAAGATAGCATTTAATAAAATCAACAGAAGGATAACCAGAAGTTCGCTTGCGATCGCAACCATAGACACTTGATCTCAGCTTGGGTTCAAGATAGCTGACCATTTCTAGTATTAACTATTAATCCCCGAAAAACAGGGTGATTCTCAGTTAAATTTTTATGAAGTCCTGACATTTCTCTGAAAAAAAAGTAACAATAGATACAGAAAGTATTTAAAAATTTCTCAACTTTCTCGTCCAACTAGGGAAAGATGGAGAAAAAGCGATCGGAGGAAAATCAATTATGAAACTGTCATTTCGTGGAATCAGCTATAATCATGACCATGTCACCTTAAAAACCACTAACACAGAGTTTGAAGGAACCTATAGGGGTATCCACTGGAAAAATCATCCTTGTACTTCATCTCGTCATGATCATGGAATTAAACGTATGACCTATAGGGGTATCCATTATCTACAAAATTAATTTTTTTATTTTCTAAATTTCTTGGGGAAAGATGAATATGGAATTTTCAGAACGTGGTTTTGTGGAACATAATCAATCAAATGCTTTGGACCTCAGTTATGAAACCGTAATGCAAAGACACAATAGGCAAAAATGGCAATATCAATATCCTAGACATATTAGACCCCATTTTTCTAGTTTATCGAAACAGGAAAAAATGACTAATTATGCTCTTGAATCTCAAGTTATCATTCCCCAAGTTTCAGAAGGTCAAATTTGTCCTATTTCCGCAAAACCTACTGAAAAATTGACTGTTAATGAAGTTAACAAAATTCACTTACAAAACCTTTGTCGAAACTTAGAAAGAAGACTAAAAAACGCCAAATTTAAAAGAGATGAATGGTTAATTAGTTTCTTAGAAAAAAAAGTTGAACAAATGGGCGAATTATGTATTATTTAGTAACTATTCAGCTATCAGCTATCAGCTTAGTTTCTGGATTAACTAAATGCTGAAAACTGAAGGCTGAATGCTTAATTAATTAATTTTTTCTAGCTTCTTGTCTAGCGTTACGCCATGCTTTAAGGGTACGGCCTAAATTTTCAGTAAATTCCTGCCATCCCCATAAACTCCCAACCTGGTTTTCATCCCAAGAGGCGGAAAATATACCATAACTTAATCCTAAGACTCCTAAACCAAATAATCCTAGACTAATTGCACCCACAACAGAATTAGGAATATCTAACAAGTCATGACTAACAACCCAATAGAAAACAAAAAATGAGGACATTCCTAACCCAGTAGGAATACCTGAAAAAATGGCCATACGTTTGATCATTCTTTGACTAACGCTGTCAGGTATAACACTTAAACTGGCATCATCGGAGCGTTTTTTGGTTCTTTGAGAACTTTTAACAGACTTTTTAACAGTTTCTTTGGTTTTCTGTTGTTTCTTCTTTTTTTTCTGACCAGGTTCAAAGGGAAGGGTGTTTCTTGAGGAATTATCTGGCATAAGTTTTAAAATGAAATTATAGATTATAAGGTGTGTTGTTAATCAAAATGTGATTAACAACACACCTGTGTTAATTTTAACCCACTGTAGCGACTATAGCTGTGGTATCTCAAAATATCCTTGTTAGTTCTGTTAGCTATATAATCAACTGCTTATTATTTTCTCATAAAATTTTAAGCCAATATTCTTATAGTTTAGAGTATGTAGTTTTTACGGTAACAGAGGTTTCTAACCTGTACAAGTCCCTCGTTTATGCTACAGTTAATTATTAAGTATTGATAGTCGGATCAATTATGACACCTGTCGATTTTCTCATCATTATTCATCCCGCATTAGCCGTTATTTTTGTTTTTCCTTTGATTGGAATTGTTTCTTATTATTCCTGGCAAACCCGTCAAAGACGTTTAGCTGTTGCTAATAAACAGAAAAGTAAAATACCTCCTATTGTCGGACCAGAACACGTTAAAATAGGCCGTTGGTTATCGAGTGCAGTGGTAGCAGTTACCTTGTTTGGACTCGCTCGTCCCATTGGGGAAAATCTTATTAAAATTGGGACAAATATTATTGAAAATCAGATGTGGTCTGCTAATTTTATACAATTTATAAAATTTGTTTTCCTAATTATTTTCTTAATCTTAATGTTTGTTTTAACGGCTGTTTCTCTCTATTTTCTTCATAATGCTAGAGAAGCAAAATGGCGAGGAACCTTTGCCACTTTAACCAGCATGGGAATTATTATTTTAGGGTGTCAAGATGGGGTGTTTCGTCGGACTAATGAATGGTATGTTTCCCATTATTATTACGGGATAATTGCTTCTTTATTAATGATTATTTCCTTGGCAGTTATTAACGAAATTTATACAGATAAGTCAAACCGTTGGCGAAATGCTCATATTATTCTTAATTGTTTTGCCCTTTTACTATTTATGGGACAGGGTATAACCGGAGCTAGGGATTTACTGGAAATTGGCAAATATAAATTGGGAGGATAAGACAGGGGTAGGGGTGACGGGGTGTAATAAGATAACTCTCCCAGTCTCCCAGTCTCCCAGTCTCCCAGTCTCCGGTGTCTCCCTAACGGATATATTCTTTGAGAATACTATTACGGTTAGGATGACGTAACTTCCGTAACGCTTTGGCTTCGATTTGACGAATGCGTTCACGGGTAACATTGAAAATCTGACCGATTTCCTCTAGGGTTTTCATCCGTCCATCGTCTAAACCATAACGTAACCGTAAAACATCTCTTTCCCGAGGACTTAAAGTATCAAGAACATTCTCTAAATCTTCCCGTAACAGGTTTTTAGAAACCTCATCTTCTGGGGTTTCTCCATCCGCTTCAATAAAATCCCCCAAACGGGAATCTTCTTCTTTTCCGATGGGGGTTTCTAGAGATATGGGGAGTTGTGCTGATTTAGCGATGAAACGTAACTTCTCAATAGTCATTTCCATGCGAGTGGCAATTTCTTCCTCAGTAGGTTTGCGACGCATTTCTTGAGAGAGGAGTTTTGTGGTTTTCTTGATACGGGAAATTGTTTCGTAGAGATGCACAGGAAGGCGAATGGTACGAGACTGATCGGCGATCGCTCTGGTAATAGCTTGACGAATCCACCAAGTGGCATAAGTAGAGAACTTATATCCCTTTTCATGGTCAAATTTTTCCGCCGCGCGAATCAAACCTAAAGAACCTTCTTGTATCAAATCTTGGAAAGATAAACCACGATTCATGTATTTTTTGGCGATGGACACCACCAACCGGAGGTTAGAATGAACCATCTTATCCTTTGCCCTGCGTCCCAGATATAATCGACGCTTAAACTTCGGCAGATAGGCTTTAGACTGTTGTTTCCAGGTCTTTTCTAAGTCCGAGATAATTTCTGCCTTGTTCAACTCAGCAACAATATCAGACCATTTTGGCTCTTTATTTTTTTGAGCGCAAAGCATTTGCTCAATCTGTTCCCATTGAAAAATTCTCTGGCCCCATTGATCGTCATTGGGTTCTTGATCTAATTCTTCCCATAACGCCTCTCTGATGCGCTCAAGTTGCAGTAAATCAGCAATTTTTCGAGCCAGTTCAATTTCTTCTTCTGCTCTTAAAAGTCGAATTCGACCTATTTCTTGTAAATAAACCCGAATTGAATCCTCGGTGTAAGGTTTTTTCTTACTGGGATCTCGACGACGAGAAGCACTTATCTTGCGCGTTTTTTTGGTTTCTGGTTCAACAATATCATTGCTAGATGTGTCTAGGTCTTCGTCCATAAAGAATGGTACTTCTATCTGGGATTCATTAAGGGTTAATAGGTCGTTAGCCTGCGTCATGCCGTTTTCCTCTTGCTCCTTCGATGCAAAATTAGAAGTGATGGTAAATTATCAGTTGATTTAGTTGGATGAGTCTTCACCAACCATTTTCAGGATAGAGTCAATTTTCTTGAATAGTGCGAGATCGTAGAGTTTCTTGGCCATGGGTGTTTGTTCACTCCATTGTCATCAAAACCTAACAATTCTCACTCAAGAAAATGAAATACTTATCCGATTGTAGCCTCGATTACTAAAAATCGGGGACAGTTTTTGCTTTAATGTCATCAAGATTCTGTAAATCTTGACTGAGATCAGCCTAAATCCAGGGTTAAACAGTTTAACTCAGAGTTTAAACCTTATACTATTCTAGGCCGATTTTCTCCCAAACATTAAGTAATGATCAGTTTGGTCGATTAAGCAAAAGTGGTACTTTTGTTTTTTAGAGAGAGTGCAATTTAGTCCTTTTACTCATACGTTAGCAAAGTTTTTCAGCTATCGCTCTCTTTTAATCCAAAAAACAGGGATTAAATATCAAAGTTTGATGACGATCTGTTAAATATAAAATTTTTCTATCAGTTACCAACTAACAGTGACCAGTTACCAGTTAAAATCCACTGTATAACAGGAGAGTTCAGGAAAGGTTGGGATAATTCTCCTCTTTCCCATAAGCTTTGTAGTCTAGTTCCATGATAACCTAATACAATTAACAAAAAAAATGTTTGGTAGTTTGGGTTTTTAATGATTTTTATATAAGGGTTTGATAACTCTTTATTGCTAATAATTTCTTTGATTAAATGGTAAGTTAAAGTCAAAAAGATAATAAAAAAAATAGGTCCAAATAAATTAAATTCGATAGCTTTTGAGAGATTTATTTGAACTATTGCTTTAAATGAGCGAGTTAGTCCCCAACCAGGACAAGGAACTCCCAAATAATATAACAATGGACATCCTGGCAAGGGTATTTTTATGCCCAAACTACTTAAATAGCTGACTAAAATTGGAATAAATAAAACTAATAATTGAATCACCTTTCCTCTTCTTTCTTTAGCAGATAAGCATCTATAATTTTTTGTTTTTTTAGATGTCATTTTCTCAAAAAATAATCTAGTGTCTACTGCTAAACAAGTCCTGACCAAAACAAGTCAAATAAATAATAACAGTCATTAATTGTTGAAAGAAAACTAACTGAATGGTTCTGAGCAAAAAGTTTACTTCAGATTGAGAATAGGCTGCCATTGATCCCCCTGCTAAGATGGCAATTAGAATAAGAAAAATGACCTTTCTATACTTTAATTTCATCATAAATGACCTCGATATAATAATTGAATAACAATTAACCATAAGCGAAATATCCTAAGATAAATACACTAAAACAAGGCAAAAGTAGTAATAGCCAAGGGGATTTGTTTATCTTTTTACAAATGTTCACCCAAGAGATAATTAATTTAACGACAGCAACAATATTAACACAAGGAATACAAGCCAAAATTGTCCATAGGAGGGGATTTTCTTCATCTCCTGCCTGAAAGTTTGCATAGGTTCCCAGAATAGGAATAAAAGCAAACCACGGGTTTTCAACCCCACATTTTTCATAAATTTTAAAACAGAAAAAAGCACTTGCAAAATAGATAATAATAGAAATTATACCGGACAATGCAGAAGAACCATCAGAACCCGATGAGGATTGCGCTAAAATTAAAGGTAACATTATTTTAACTTTTCATTAATTAAGACGACTTACACATAGTAAATGTAGTTTTTGGTAACATACTTGAAAATTTATCTTCTTTAAAGATTAAAACCTATTTACTATAAATACTTCCGTCTGGCATAATTGTACCCCTTAAATCAGCATTGGTTAAAATCGTTCCAGTTAAGTCTGCATTCCTTAAATTACTGTTAACTAAAATAGCATTACTAAGGTCAGCATAACTCAAATCAGCCTCTTCTAAATTGGCTTCTGTTAAATCAGTGGGAAAGGGTGATTTATAGGGTTCTGGTGTTAATTTTGCTCGGCATAATCTTGCCCCTGATAAATTTGTTTGATACAATAAAGCTGAACTTAAGTTGGCATAAGATAAGTCTGCTTGGCTTAAATTTGCTTGTCCTAAATTGGTTCTTCTCTCAGAAGTGGGACGCAGATCCACTTCATATAAAATAGCCCCTAATAATAAGGCATCTGTTAAATTTGCCCCACATAAACTAGCCTTACTCAAATAAGCATTAGTTAAGTTAGCGTCAACCAGTTTGGCCCCACTGAGATCGGCATCTCTTAATATAGCCTCAGATAAGTCTGCATCTCTTAGGTCGGTTCCCCAGAGAATAGACTCGCTCAAGTTAACTTTTTTAAAGTTTGCTTGACAAAAAACACTTTTTCCTAACCGAGATTGTCGTAAATCGGCTCCTTGAAAATCCACACCTGAAAGATTAATATCAATTAAATCTGCTTCTCTGAGAACAATATTCTGAAATTTTCTGATCCCAAGACGATATTTATCCAGTAATTCTTTTAATTGCATCATTTATCTCCCTTTTTATTCTTTTTTGATTGTAATCTTAACCGAGTTGAAACCAGAGTTTTCTTTGACTTCATTTAATTTACAACTATTTCGTAATATAAGAACATAGCATTAATTAAGGTATAATTAAAAATCATAATATGTCCACATAGTTGGTTACCTAGATAACAATATGGCAAAAATAACCACGTCAAAATACCCTATAAAGACGACATTATTAACAAACGAAGAGATTTGTAACTTATCTCCTGCTGCGTTGGCCATGGTTGCTGATTTTTTTAAAGTGTTATCAGAAATGAGTCGCTTACAAATTATTTGTGCTTTAAAAGATGGGGAAAAAAATGTTTCTGAAATCATTGAAATAACTAAGTTGGGACAAGCAAATGTATCTAAACATTTAAAAGTATTAACCCAGGCAGGAATTGTTACTAGAACTCAAGAAGGTGTCAATGTTTTTTATGCGATCGCTAATCCTTTAGTGTTTTCTTTATGTGATCTAGTTTGTAATTCTATCGCTACACAATTAGAACAACAAAATCAACAATTAGAGTCACTAAAAAGTTTTAAAAAGTTATTTTAAATTAACTTCTAAGACTCGTAAATTTTCTTCATTTATATTCTAAAATAGTAATCTAGTAATCTTGTCAAAAATTATGGAAAATAGCGAATTCAACGAAAGAGAACCTATTTCTAGTTTAATCCTATATTATTTATTTAAAGGGACTATTATTGCCCCCATGTGTTACGGTTACTTTCGGGGACGGGTTTATGGTCAGGAAAATGTACCTAAAAAGTATCCTTTAGTGGTAGTAAGTAATCATGCAAGTTATTTTGATCCACCCTTATTAGCATCTTGTATCGGTCGTCCCGTGGCTTTTATGGCCAAAGAAGAGTTATTCAAAGTACCTTTACTCAAAGAAGGTATACGCTTATATGGAGCTTATCCCGTCAAACGAGGAGCCGGTGATCGCAGTGCCATTCGTTCCGCTTTAACGGCCTTAAAAGATGGTTGGTTAGTGGGCATTTTTTTACAAGGAACCCGTACCATTGATGGTTGTATTGATGATCCCAAACTAGGGGCAGCTATGATCGCAGCTAAGGCACAAGTTCCCCTCTTACCCGTTTCCTTATGGGGAACAGAAAAAATCTTAAAAAAAGGCTCACCTATTCCCCGTCCCGTTCCCTTAACCATTCGCATTGGGGAAGTCATTCCACCCCCTGAGTCTAATAAACGTCAAGCTCTAGAAACTGTCACCGAAAAATGCGCTACAGTTATTAATCAACTCCATGAGTTAGGAAGATAGATTTAATTATTACTTAACCAGTGATTAATTATTTTAGATATCAATAGTAACACAACTTCTAGACTGTATAAATCACTGATAAATACAAAAGTTTAATTCAAAAAAACTCAAAGAAATAGAGTTGCAAGATTAAGATATTGTTTTGTTTTAGAGTGTATTAAGCAAAATAAGGTAGGTTAATATCGAACAATTAGAATAAAAGAATAATGACCGAATCTTCAGAAAAAAGTAACAATTTTCAAGTATGCGATCGCGATCTTTCTTCAGAAACACTTGAACGTTATTTACAAGCCGATGCTATTGCCATTGATACAGAAACTATGGGATTAGTTCCCCAAAGAGATCGACTTTGTTTAGTACAATTATGTGATCCCAGTGGTTATGTAACAGCAATTCGTATTGAAAGAGGACAAACAGAAGCCCCGAATTTAAAACAATTATTAGCCAATGAAAATATTGTCAAAATATTTCATTATGCTCGGTTTGATGTGGGTCAATTTAAGTATAATTTTTCTGTTGAAACTACACCCATTTTTTGTACAAAAATAGCCAGTAAATTAGCGAGAACTTACACAGGTTCTCATGGCTTAAAGTCCTTAGTACAAGAATTAGAAGGAGTAGAACTAGATAAAAGTTCCCAAAGTTCTGATTGGGGAAATAGTCAAAACTTATCAGAAGCACAATTAAGTTATGCAGCAAATGATGTCAGATATTTAATTCAACTGAGAGAACAATTAATCACCATGTTGCAAAGAGAAGAAAGATGGGAAATTGCGCAAAAGTGCATGAAAGTCGTTCCCATCTTTGTAGAATTAGACTTAATGTATTACAAAGATATTTTTGAGCATTGAATAATAGAACATTAACCATTGATAATTAATCATGGATAATTACAAAACTTCGAGGTAGGATAAAAATAAAGTCGTTTCAATCAATTTGACCTAGAGGTAAATCATGACAGAAGCACTAGCTCTGACCCCCGATAATGTGGAAAACGTCCTAGACGAAATGCGCCCCTATTTAATGGCAGACGGAGGCAACGTTGAATTAGTAGAAATAGAAGGCCCCATCGTCAAAGTACGCTTACAAGGGGCTTGTGGGTCTTGTCCTAGCTCAACCATGACCCTGAAAATGGGCATTGAAAGACGCTTAAGAGAGATGATCCCTGAAATTGACGAGGTACAACAAGTAGTAGAACAAATGCAGTAATGGAGAATGGATAATGGAGGAGTAAAATGTAGAATCAGCCGAAAAATCAAGTCTAAATTCTACATTTGCCCATTTCTAACTTCTTATTTCTCCTTGAAGTCAATTTTGAACCCCGTCGTTAAAGACGGGGTCTTATCCATTGAGAAATAATTTTGCCAGGATGACATCACCCAGATAAGATAGAAGTCATCCCCAATAATCAACTTGCGCTGAAAAATAAACGTGAAGCTATTTGTCTATCATACCCCTGAACTAACACCCACAGACCATTTACCCGACTGTGCTGTGGTGATCGATGTTTTGCGAGCTACCACTACTATTGCCACTGTTTTGGAAGCTGGTGCAGAGGCAGTGCAAACCTTCAGCGATATTGACAAATTAATGACAGTCAGTGAAAAATGGCTGCCAGAAAAACGTATTCGAGCAGGAGAAAGGGGTGGGGCAAAAGTAGAAGGGTTTGATTTGGGTAACTCTCCTTTGGATTGTACCCCCGAAACTGTAGACGGTAAACGTTTCTTTTTAACTACCACAAATGGGACTCGCGCCCTACAACGAGTAGAAAATGCTCCAACGGTGATCACTGCAGCGATGATCAATCGACAAACTGCTGTTAACTATATCCTCAAAACCCAACCAGAAACCGTTTGGTTAGTAGGGTCGGGATGGCAAGGAGGTTATTCCCTAGAGGATACCGTTTGTGCCGGAGCGATCGCTCATGCTTTAATGAAGGATGACACGCAAACCGTAGAAGTGAGTAACGACGAAGTGATTGCAGCCACAGCTTTATATACTCAATGGCAAGATAATCTCTTAGAAATGTTCAAACTTTCGACTCACGGTCAAAGATTGTTACGCTTAAACGGTCATGAAGATTTACAATACTGTGCCAAAAGTGACATTATAGATATATTACCGATACAAAAAGAACCAGGAGTTTTGGTGAAATTCTCCTAACCATCCTAAGCTGGTTTAGTTTCCCTGCATCGTTGAGGAACGCACACTTATGAGAGTTTTGGTATTGACTTGGGAATTCCCCCCCCGTATTGTGGGAGGTATTGCCCGTCATGTTGCGGAATTATATCCAGAAATTGCTAATTTAGGCCACGAAATACATTTAATCACCGTAGAGTTTGGTGATAGTCTCCCTTATGAATTAATCGACGGGGTTCATGTTTATCGTGTACCAGTGCAAGAAGCTCACGACTTTTTTCAATGGATTGTCAACATGAATAATAGCATGGGTCATTATGGCGGACAATTAATCCAAGAAAAAGGGTCATTTGATTTAATTCACGCCCATGACTGGTTAGTAGGGGATGCTGCGATCGCCCTGAAACATTTATTTAAAATTCCCCTTATTGCTACCATTCACGCCACAGAATATGGTCGTTACAACGGTATTCATAACGATACCCAACGCTACATTTCTCAGAAAGAGAGAAAGTTGATCTATGATGCTTGGCGAGTGATTGTTTGTAGTGATTATATGCGTCACGAGTTACAACGAGCCTTTGAAACACCCTTGGATAAAATGGATGTGATTTATAATGGCATCCGAGCCGAGAAAAAGCGCAAAGATCCCACTTTTGACTATCAAACCTTTCGTCGTCAATTTGCCTTAGATCACGAAAAAATTATCTATTATGTGGGAAGAATGACCCGTGAAAAAGGGGTTTCTCTTCTCTTGCACGCAGCAGCAAAAGTATTATCGGAGTTAGAGAGGAATGCCAAAATAGTGATCATCGGTGGCGGTAATACTCAAAATTTACAAGCAGAAGCGGATAATTTGGGTATTGCTGATCGTTGTTGTTTTACAGGGTTTATGTCCGATGAAGATTTAGATCGCTTTCAAACTATCGCTGACTGTGCCGTATTTCCTAGTTTATATGAACCCTTTGGTATTGTCGCTCTAGAGAGTTTTGCCGCCCGTGTCCCTGTGGTGGTATCGAGTACAGGGGGTTTACCTGAAGTTGTGCATCATGAAAAAACTGGGATTGTTACTGAGGTGAATAACTCTGACTCTCTGGCCTGGGGCATCCTGGAAATATTAAGAAACCCTGACTATGGGCAACGGTTGGTGGAAGAAGCCTACCACGAGTTAGCCTTGCGTTTTGGTTGGCCAAAGTTGGCTCAACAAACGGAGAAGGTTTATCAACTGGTGCGTGACCAGCGATCGCAAATTCATTGGGAATAGTTGACAGTGAACAGTAAGCAGTGAACAGTGAGCAATGAGAAGATAGAATAGGGTTTATCAGGAGCTTTTTAGGTGTGATCAATGAAGTGGATTGTCTATTTTGCCATAACCGTCATTGTTTATATTATTGTAATTACTAAGTTAAAAGTAAAAATACAGAGAGAAAAAGTTAAAGAAGCTTCTATCTTTTGGAATACTTTGATTTTTTTTATTGTCTTTGAATTTGTTTTTGTTGAGTCTATTTTTAGCAATTTTTTATTACATATTTTTGGTTTATTATTATCATTTATCTACTCACTTTCTATTTATATTTATTTAAAATCTCTAAGAAAAGATGTTGAAACTATTTTTTATGATTTATTAAAACAAAGCCAGGGAAGAATTAGTATCTTAACCTTTATGCAAGCCACAGAACTCTCTTCCCATGAAGCCCAAGAATATTTAAACGAAAAACTCAAAGAATTAAGAGGTAATCGTCATAGTAGCCGTGGTAATATTTATTATGAATTTAGTACTTGGTAAAACTACAGCAGTTCTCATACTTGTGAGCCACAGAAGTTATCGCTTTGAGGCAGGAGGCAGAGGGCAGGAGACAGGAGTTAGCTCTCCCAGTCCCCCAGTCCCCCAGTCACCCCTCCCGTTATCCTAGAACTTGAGACGCAGCGGCAACACCAGCCCCAGAAGTCGCTCCCTGATGACCTAAAATTTGTAATGTCGCTTCTAGAGCAGCGATCGCAGTTAAAATATCTCGCTCATGGACAAACCCTAAATGACCAATGCGGAAGATTTTGCCTTTGAGATGATCTTGTCCACCAGCTAAAGCAATATCAAATTCTTTCTTCATGGTAGAACGAATCGCTTCTGCTTCAACAGTAGAAGGCATAACGGCAGTAACAGCACAACTGGCCACTTCATCGGCAGCAAAGGGTGATAACCCTAACCCTTTCACAGCAGCGCGGGTGGCTTGGGTTAAGCGTTGATGACGGGTAAACATGGCCTCTAACCCTTCTGCTTTCATCATTTCTAAGGCTACTTGTAACCCGTACATTAGGTTAACAGGAGGAGTAAAGGGGGAACTGTTTTTATCTGTGGCTTTTTTGTAAGCCCCTAAATCTAAATAAAACTTAGGTAGAGTAGCAGTTTCGTAGGCTTTCCAGGCTTTAGGACTAACGGCTATAAATCCTAGTCCGGGAGGTATCATATAGCCTTTTTGAGAGCCTGAGGCTACCATATCTAACCCCCATTCATCAACTGGTACACTGACTGCACCTAAACTGGTAACAGCATCTACCATGATCAAAGCCTCTCCGTGTGCCTTAACATAGCCATTGATGGTTTGAAGGTCATTGAGAACCCCTGTAGAAGTCTCAGAATGGGTGATAATAACCGCTTTGATGGTTTTGTCCGTATCGGCTTCTAACTTGGCTTTAAAGGCTTCGGGATTGAGGGGTTTACCCCATTCTGCGGTGATTTCTTCTACCTCTAAGCCAAAAGCCCGGGCAATTTTTACCCAACGTTCCCCGAATTTACCGTTATTCCCAACTAAAACGCGATCGCCAGCACTCAAGAAATTTATAATTCCGGCTTCCATGGCCCCAGTACCACTGGCGGTTAACATGAGGACATCGTTTTTAGTCTGATGCAGCCATTTGAGATTTTCGGTAATTTCCCCAATAATTTGACTAAAATCTCCACTACGGTGTCCAATGGGATGTTTAGCCATGGCTAAAAGGACACTTTCAGGGACAGGGGTTGGCCCTGGAATCATGAGCATATGTTTATCTTGCATTTAGTTTTTCTCCTGCTTCTTTTTTCTCGATAGATAAACCCCTGTTTTTTCGACAGAGATAGGTTGTTGTGAACAATTAATTTATCTGGTTCCTTTCCACACTAAAAAAATCTTCGTCTCTTATGGGTTTTTTTAAGCATTAATTCATATTTGATCACCGAGGTTCGGTTACTTCCGAAGGTAGAAAGTTTTAGTATAGAACCCTAACTATTCAGAATGTACAATTTAGAATTACGAAGGATGAGAAGACAGCCAAGCAGCAATTTGTGGAGTTTGACTAATAATAGTTTTCAATGCTTCTAATTGAAGATAATTTTTGAATATATCTTGTGGCGGCTGAAAGGGACCAAAGGGTTCTTTAATGTAGAAAGATACTGATTCATCGGTCCAATGGGAGGCATGAGGATCTAAAGTATCTAGTAGATCAAATACAGCTAAATCTGCCCAGGTGATTGAATCATTAATCAAAAACGGTAATTTTTTATTATTAGAAATTATTTGCTCAAAGGTGTTAAAATGTGATGGTAAAATAACTGCAAAAAATTCATTAAGTTTGTCTATTTTTTCTTGATCAGAGCGCATAGTCATGACAAACTTGCCTTCTTTGGTCACTCGATCAACATAACATCTATAAAATAGGTCTAATAAGTCTCGCCAAGCATCAACAATCATATCGGATAAAGCCGCTTCAATGTCATGTAATGGGTACAAACCGGTCAATTTAGCCGCATAACGAGCCATGGCACAAGATTGACCAATAATCTGATCATCTACTATCAAAACTGGTAATTGATCAAAGGGTAGTTTTTCCTTATCTCGCATTGAAAGATATTCAGCAAAGGAAAGTCTGTGATCATTAAAAGGAATTTGAGCATAAACCAAAATAAGACGAGTTAGTTCGGCTCTACCTTTACCATCGTTGAAATAAAATAGACTCAGATTTTTGTTCATTTTTCTCTCTTTTTTTGCCACTAAAAATTAATAGCAAATGAGTTTGATTCGTTTAATTTTACTGGCTTAAAGCCTTCAAGAAACTTTGCATACTAGCAAAAATTCCTGACTTTTTGGCTTGAGGTTGATTACTATCATCTTCTTCCCCCTGCAAGGCATTATTAATTAAAATGTCTAAGGCTTGTCCCATGGGTTTTTGACCTTGTTCAGCAATTAATTCGTAACCCTCTTCTTTTTCTAAAAATACCAACCAAGGGGAGGGATAGGAACGGAATACCACCACCCCATCCAACGGCCGAAAATAATAAACTGATTCTAATGTACTGATAAATCTTTCTCGCAGTTGCCTAGCAGCATAACCGATGCCCACAATAGACACATCTTCTAATTGAGGAATGAGTAGAATAACGGGGCGATTGCCGGCTAGGTTACAGAATTTTTCTACGGTTTCCACTTCCACCGAAGAGGGACATACTAATAAAAAGGCTTCGTCTGCTTCAGAAATCTTTCTTTCCACCCCAGTTGCTCGACTGCCTAAGTCTGTTACCTGAAAAGGAGTTTCTCCCCAGTCTCTTCTAGCTAAGGCCGCAGCCCCAGTATCGGGAAAAATCACTTTTAAACCCGATTGTTGTCCTTCAAATAAGCTGATAAACTCTAGAGCTAATGCTTGGGCTTGTAGAGCGATTTCTGGGATAACAATTTCTATACAAATACGTTCTACCCCTGATTCTAGGGCAATTTTCGTTGCTTCTTTGCCTTGGGAAACGGCTTGTTCTAAACTGTCGGGAACTTCAACCATGATGGGGTTTTTCAATAATGGATAATGGACAATAGATAATGGACAATGGATAATGGATAATTAGCTATTCCTAAAACATAAGATGATTAAAAACAAAGAAATGGATTGTTTTTTATTCTTAAATAAAAGGAGAGGTTTTTAACGGAAGACCCTGTGGTTAATGACGAGGTTTTAATTATTAATTAATTATCCATTGATAAAAGGCGATCGCTACTATCATTATTGTACAAGAATGAGGGACAATGGAAAATAGACAACTTGAGAGTAAGAGTCAAATAATATGATTATCGGTATTTTAGCGATACTTTCTGCATCTGCAGCAGCCGGCATGAGAATTGCATTACCTTTATTAATTGTTGGCTTCCTTCGTAGTGATTTATGGTCACAAGTCCCTTTACTTTCTGCCATTCCTCCTCCAGTTTTAATTGGAGTTTTAACCAGTTGGTCTTTGTTTGAATTATTTGGCTCAAAAAAGTTATTAGGACAGCGAATTTTACAGATTATACAATTAATTTTTAGTCCTTTAGTGGGCGGTTTATTAGCAGTAACTGTGGTTAAAATATCTAATTTAGAAATGAGTCCTTTATGGTTAATTGGAGTCATCGGAGGGTCATTAGCTTTTGTTTTAAAATTAGTTCAAGTGGGTTGGTTCTTTCGTTTAAAAGGGTTACCTATTTGGGTTATTTTTATTGAAGATATTATTTGTATTTTATTAGTTTTATTTGCTTTTGATGCCCCACAAAATGGAGGTTTAATTGCTTTGATGTTGTTATGGATAGCTATCAGAAGTTCAACTGCTTGGCGCAAATGGTATAACCAAAGCAGCCAAATTTCTGATAATGATAACTGATTTAACTTTATCTTCTGCCTTGATTAAATAAAATCTTTTTAGATTCTTCTGTAATAGTTGCTCCCGTTTTCAAGTTTTTAGCTCTTTCATAAGCTTTTTGTACAGCCGGACGATTTTGTACAGTTTCAAACCATCTTTTAAGATTAGGAAATTCTCCTAAGTTTTGCTGCTGTTGTTGATGAGGAACTATCCAAGGATAAACGGCCATATCAGCAATTGAATAATCGTTTACTATGTATTCTCTATCTTGTAAACGTTTATCTAGAACCCCATAAAGTCGTCCTGTTTCTTTCACATATCTGTTAATAGCATAGGGTATTTTTTCGGGGGCATAGTGACTAAAATGATGATTTTGACCTAACATAGGTCCGAGTCCTCCCATTTGCCAAAATAACCACTGCATAGCCTCCATTTCACCCCGTATATCTGTAGGTAAAAATTTGTTTGTTTTCTTGGCTAAATATAGTAAAATTGCCCCCGATTCAAAAATACTAATGGGTTCACCACCATCAACAGGTGAACGGTCAATAATAGCGGGAATACGGTTATTAGGAGAAATTTTCAGAAATTCTGGTTCAAATTGCTCTCCTTTGCCAATATTAACTAACTTAATATTGT
This sequence comes from Crocosphaera sp., assembly GCF_030064895.1. Classification (GTDB taxonomy): domain Bacteria; phylum Cyanobacteriota; class Cyanobacteriia; order Cyanobacteriales; family Microcystaceae; genus Crocosphaera. The sequence goes on from NZ_JASJEB010000113.1 coordinate 49,867, forward strand.
AGTTTAATTGAGCTTCCTCTAAAAAAATGGTGATTTTATGACCATTAGGGGTTGTCCAATAGTAAAGATCAATCATAACTTTTTATTTTTCTTGCAGACTGAATATCACATATATATAATGATTTTACCTGTTGCGCAATAGTACAATGTCAGAAACTTGTAGTTGAAGTTATTAGCACCTCGTAAAGTTTTGTTAAGAAATACGGATTGATGGGTGCTGTTTCCTGATAACTCAACAGGGACTATTTTTTAGTCTCGGTTACACCACTTTGTACTAAAATTTCGATGATTAAGACAGTTTCCCTGTTAGTTTTAATTTCCTTTGGTTTGGGCGCACAACTCACCATCGTTTCCCAAACGGTCAAAGCTTTACCCTCCCCTAACCCCTATCTTAAATGCAAAAAGAGGACTCCCGTTACAGCGACAGCTTAACGGTGAGATGAATTTTTGCCAATCAAATAAATCGACCGTAGGGAGACAGTTGAATCAAGGTTTGTGCTAAAATAGAGGAGCCA
>NZ_JASJEB010000114.1 GCF_030064895.1 Crocosphaera sp.
CCGACCTCTGGGTTGTTAATGGCAACATTGATAATCTAAGTTGTCTCGTTGAACAAGGAATCTCTAGTAGTGATACGGAGAGAATCCCCCACTATATTGCTACACAAGCGCGGAGCAATTAGTGGTGGGAGTATGTCAAGACACCATATTGCAACAGACTTATACTCTGCGACATTAATTCCCTCTGGTACAACATATTTTTATGTCCCACTAAATTGACTTAATGGAGCAATTACTACATAATCACCTAATCTATTCTGATTATTTTCCACCATAATAAAAAGCAATCTCTTTATCTTTAAGTGGAGGAAACTCTGCGGAGATTAGACGTTGATTAAGTTCTTCAAGAGAAAGATGTTTAGCCCCAATTCTAACAATTCGAGAACGCATAGTATTAGTGACACCACTACGTTTGCGTTGCCCTTCTAATGCCATAACTTCCTGGTATAGATTTAATTTTTCAGGTGGTATGGGTGTTCCGTCCAAATCAATTCCTTGAGCAATTGCCTTATCAACTGCATCAGCACCAGTGTTAGAAGATTCCATAAAAAACTCACAAATTATCTGTCAAAACTGACTTAAACTATATCACGAATTAGCTCAATTATTATCAACAATTATCACGGCTTGGTCTTAAGCAGGGAATCAGGAAGAAGAGATATTTATCAAAAAATTCTAACTCCTGATTCCTCCATTATATTTACTTCTTAACCTAATGCTTTCTCAATAGCAGTTTCAAGTTGGGCATCATCAGGAGGAGTAGTTGGTTCAAAACGTTCTACCACTTCACCATCACGACCCACTAAAAACTTACCAAAGTTCCAGCCAATATCTTCACCATCCTTAACTAAGAACTGGTAAAGGGGGCTACGGTTAGACCCATTCACATCTTGTTTTTCCAGTAAAGTAAATTCAACATTATAGTTGCTACTGGCAAACTCTTTAATTTCAGCAGGGGTTCCCGGTTCTTGTTCACCAAACTGATTACAAGGAACAGCAACTACCTTAAATCCACGTTCACCATATTTTTTGTCCAGTTGTACCAAACCAGAATATTGAGGGGTTAAACCACATTTACTGGCAACATTAACAAAAAGAATCACTTTGTTTTCTAATTCGCCGGCAGGAAGTGGGTTTCCCTCAAGTGTGACAAGATTAGTTGGTAAGGGCATAATCGTTAAATAGGTATAAAAGAAAACATCGTTCTTTATTATCCTTCTTTTGTGACCCTTAAACAATAATTATTATCAGATAATCGATAATTAACTGTCTCGCTTTAACCAGAGCATAACAATAGTAGAAACATATTTACGACCTTTACTCAAATAATCCCATAAATTAATGCCCGTTTTACTTTCTCCAGAAGTACGAGGCACACAAATATAAGGTAATTCTTTCATCTGATAATCGAGTCTAGCAGCCCGACATAATAAATCAATACAATATTCCCCATAATCTCCTTTGAGGCGAATTTTTTGTAAAACTTCCGACCGTGCAGCAACAAAGCCACTTGTATAGTCATGAACTTTGCGACCCAACAATAACATAGCAAAGTTATTAATAATCCAACTTAACATCCGTGCCATCAAACCATGAGCAACATCAGTTCCCCCTTTGACCCAACGGGAACCCACTGCAACGTCAGTCTCTCCTTGTCTAATGGCTTCGACCAATTTTGGCACATCTTCAGGGGGCATAGATAAATCGCAATCCATCCAAGTGACAATCTTGGCATTATAGGTCTGTATTGCTTCATCAATCCCTCGTTGAATGGCAGAGGTTAAGCCCTTTTCTTCCAGGCGACGGACTAAAGCAATACCGGACTTAATTTCCTTCTCCCCAGGAGCATAAGGTGCGGATGCAGCCATGTCTGCTACAATCTTCCAGGTTTTATCTGGGGAATCATCATCAATCACCAAGACGAGATAAGGGGGAGAGACACTAGCCATCAGACGTTCAATTAAGTCGGTGATATTACCACTTTCGTTAAAGGTGGGTAAAACGGTGCAAACCAGGGCATTATCGTCAACCTTAGACATGGGCGTAGTTTTAGAGAAGGGTATCTTAACATTATTCAAGACACAAAGTATTTTAGCTTAGAATGGGCAACCCGACTCTGATTTAACCATCTTAATAAGTTGAAGTTTCTGTGTCTGTGCCAATTTTAGGCAACATTAAAACATAACGATAGCCGGCTTCTGGGGAACCTTGAACCACAATTTTACCCCCATGATCTTCAATGAGATGACAACTTAAGAGTAAACCCAATAATTCTTGAGGGTTTTGAGAAGATCGTTCCTTTTGTTCTTCTGCATAGAGTAATGTTTCCAGGTAAGAAGTGCGCAAGATATAGTCATCTGCTGTTGCCGTAACTGTTTGATTCGTTTCAAGAGAATTGACAGAATGATGGGAGTGGGTTAATTTGTTCTGATTCAATAAGGGATGAACATTGACTTGGGGTAAACCATCTCCCAACCAAGGATGAGATAACCAAACCGCGATATTCACAGTTTTACTACGACGAGAGATATGAATACGGACTTCTCCTCCTACTTCTCCCGACTCGAGAATACTCATGACCAGGTAATACAAGCTTTGGCGGACAATTTCTTTATCTAACAGCCATATCCGTTTTCCAGGTTCAACGGAGAGGCGTAACTTTTGTTGTTTTTGATTGACCAGTTCAGCTAAACTGTTAATAGTGTTTTGCGCCAGCATTTCGATGTTGACGGGGTTTAATTGTAGTTCACGATCATTCTTGTAGGAAATTCCTAAATTTAGAATCCCCTTGACCAAAGAATTCATCTGTTGACCGCTATCGTGGATGATTTTTAAATATTCTTTTTGTTTGAGGTTCAAAGAACCAAATACTTCACCCTGTAAAACGCTCGCCATACCAATCACAGAGGTTAAGGGAGTACGAAATTCCCCGGTCAACTGCCGTAATAATTGCAGTTTAATGGTATTGATGGACGATGCAGATCCTGATGATGAACTAGACCGAGAACTCTCAGGGGCAGAAAAGTTAGAGGTCATCAGGTTTAAGCATTGATCCTCCTGGAGAGATTGAGTTTTCAGTAGATGATTGCGTTCAAATTCCCGTAAACACCAACGGGCAGTTATAGAGAGAAATTCTACATCTCTGGCACTAAATTGACGGGGAATTAAATCCATCACTGCTAAGGCTCCCAAACATTGCCCTTCTGCTGTGATTAAAGGAGTGCCTAAAAAGGCTCGAACCCCGTAATCTTGTACAAGAGAACTGCTGGCAAAAATCTGGTCTTGTAAAGTGTCATAAATAACTAAGGGTTGTTGACTATCGACAACGTAGGTACTCAAGGCTTCTTGACGCGCAATTTTGCGTGTTGAGGCTAAATTGTTCATCAGCCCTAATCTTGATAGTCCTACGGCTGATTTGAGGCAAAACTGATCTTGAACCATTACGCCTAACAGACAGATGGGAGTTTCTATGAAACGGGCTGCAGTTTGGGTTGCCTCATCAAAAATGGGAATGGTTTCGGTATCTAAGAGTCGTAATTGTTTTAATATATTGGCTCTTTTTTGTTCTCGAACGGCTGGACTCAATCCATCTAAACGACAAAAAAGACGATTAGTTGGGTTGAACATAGGATGAATATTTACCCCTAAATTTACTGCTTGCACTTGCATCACAAAATCCCACTGACTTGAGGTTTAGAGAAATTACAAATAACCGAGTTTATAGGTAAATTAGTGGTTTACCCTTGGTGGTATCTACACGGATATCACCTCTTCTCTAGTTAATTTGCTAATTCTAAAGTTCCCAAAAATTTCCCTTTCTGAACATAAAGCTCAAATTTTTCTCTAATCTTCTATTTAATTGGTGATATTACCTAAAATCTTGCTGAAAATAGAATGGGAACATCAAAGCGATCGTTCCTACCTCAGAATGACATGATCCAAAAAACCACTAGAAAATATAATCCAACAAATAATCCCCCCCAAATCTGACCACATCGGTAGAGGGAAGTCCGGTGGTTTCTTGAGTGGTTTCTATGGCTTTTTTGGCTTCTTTTTCTTCTAGATGAAAGGTATTGAGGGCGATCGCTTTGACTTTAACGGGATCGGTTGCACCGCCAACCTTAGCTACTTGTTCGTATAATTCGATCACCTCTGGTAGAGGGGGAATAGCAACCTGGGGGGCGTTATGGATCTGGGTTTGTCCCACACGATGTACTAAAATTAAATCTGTGGGTTGGCTACCTCTGATCAAAGGTAAGGTGGCTGTTGAGCCTGGATGGAGCAAAGATCCTTGACCTTCTATCCAAAGAATATCATAGTTTTCTGCTGCTTCTAAGACCATTTTTTCCACTGCCCCGGCAGCAAAATCAACTCTAATCGCATCTAGGGGAATACCCTCTCCTGCGATCATAATTCCTCCTTGTCCAGTGCCGAGGAATTTTGATTTTAGACCCCGTTTTTGAGCGGCCTCATGACATTCTAAACAGGTGGACATTTTCCCGACAATCATATCGGTACCAACTGTTAAAATTCGTCTACAACTGAGAGATTGCGCTTTAGCTAGGGCGATCGCTAACCCAGTTGGTTCTTGGCGTATATCCCAGATCCATTGTTGCGGTTGTAATCTATCAAAATAGGGTGCTAAAGGTGTATGTAACCCATTGACAACGGATAAACCGGCTTTAATTCCTTGTTTAATTTCTTCTAATAGGCGATCGGATAAAATACCCCCAGAAGGGGCAATACCGATTAATAAGACATCTGGTTTGTAGGCTAAGGCTGTTTGTAAGTCGGCAACTATAGGGATATCTTTGGCCATACCTGCTACTTTTTCTAAGGATTGTCCGGCGGTTTGAGCATCGATAATGGCAGCGATGGCAGCTTGTCCGTAGCGTATATAAGCTAATCCTGTTTTTCCATGACTCCCTTTCACTCCTTCATCAAGTAGAATCGCAACACGATGATTTGCCGTCAGATGCACAGTTAGTTACTCCTTACACAAAACAAATTTTAAGATAGAAATTTTTTATTTTCTACTAATTATTTCTCTGAGTTTATTATATTCTTCCTTTCTCGAAATTTAGCCAAATATTAAGGCTTTTTTAATCAATGTTTCATTTCTCTATTTGATTTTACTTTTTTTCAACTAAATCCCTCTAGATACTTTATACTAAGTCTTGCTGTCAAACCAATCTTATCTTTTAGAAGAGGCAGGAGGCAGGGGGCAGGGGGCAGGAGGCAGGAGGGTTTTCAAGTTTTCAGCTATCAATTTCAACAGGGGGTATCTAAATCGTATTTGGTATTATCCATTAGGGAATTTCCCCTCTGTACCAACTATATCAGCCTCGGTAGGTAGGATTTATAGGGGTATTCCCATAATGATTAAAGAGTCCAAGAAATCTTTTATAAAAAAGATTTCTTAATTTTGATACTGTTGTTAAGCGTTGACTTTTTGGCGAATTTGTTGTTTTTCTCTGGTTAAAAATTCTTGTAACTGTTGTTCAATTTCATTGCGAACAATTTGACGATATTCTATAAAATGTTCGTTGTGAGCGCAGACAGTTAAATAATGTTCCCAAACAGGAGTATTATGTTTAAGAATACCAAAGAAATGATGCCAAAATTTCCAACGGGTTTTCCGTTTAAACCCTTGTCGCCAAACAACAATAGCTAAAGCTCGTAAATCAACCCAACTGGGAAACTTAAAAGGGGCATGACATTTAGGCGCACCTAACTTTAAGAAACAACGATAAGTTCGGTCTAAGAAAATTTCTGCATCGTATAATGTCCAAAAAGCTTCTATATATTCTCGAGCAATATCTTCAATAGGACGAGTGGGAACAAAGTTCATTAAGGTACTTTGATTGATATCTAGTTTACTATTATCAACTCTTAGTCTTCCTTCTTTTTCTAAACGATGCCATAAGGCCGTATGGGGGAGTGCTTGTAACATTCCAAACATAGCTGTAGGAATGGCAGCATTTTCTACAAAGCTAATAATACGGGAAGCAGCCCCAATTTTTTCTCCATCAAAACCAATAATAAACCCGGCCATAGGACGCAAACCAGCACGAATTAAAGTATCAATGGTATCAGTTAAAGAATCACGGGTATTTTGGAACTTTTTAGTTAGTTTTAAACTATCTTCATCGGGGGTTTCAATGCCTAAAAATACAGCATCAAAATTAGATTCTACCATCAACTCCATCAACTCAGCATCTTGAGCGAGATCAACCGATGCTTCGGTATTAAAACGGAAGGGATATTGATGTTCTTTTTGCCAAACTTTTAATTCTTTGAGTAATAATTTAACGTTGCGTTTATTGCCAATAAAATTATCATCTACCATAAACACACCCCGTCGCCATCCTAACTCATAAAGATAGTCCAACTCTTTCAGTAGTTGTGCAGGGGTTTTGGTGCGTGGTTTACGTCCATACAAAACAATAATGTCGCAAAATTCACATTGAAACGGACATCCCCTAGAAAACTGCACGGACATGGAGTCATAAGCGTCTAACTCTAATAAGTCGTACCGAGGAATAGGAGTTAGGGTAACATCTGGTTTTTCTTGGGTGCGGATAGTTGCTTGGGTTTCTCCTCGCTGCAACGCTTCAACAAACATAGGGAGAGTGATTTCTCCTTCATCTAAAACTAGAAAGTCTGCCCCGGCCTCTCGTACTTCTGAGGGGACTGAGGTAGCGTAGGGACCCCCTACAACAACACATTTACCCCGTCTTTTCGCTTCTTTTATTTGCGCGATTAAATCTGGTTTTTGGACAATCATGGCCGAAAAAAGCACCATTTCGGCCCACTCCCATTCTGCTTCCGTTACCTCTCTAATATTGCGATCGCAGAGTTTAAATTCCCAGGTTTGCGGTAAAATTCCAGCAACGGTAATTAGACCCAAAGGTGGTAATAAAACTTTACGATTGACTAACTCCAAGCTTTTGTCATAGGACCAAAAGGTTGGCGGAAATACTGGATAAATAAGTAATACTCGCACGTCCTAGCACCCCACAAAAATTATTTTCGTCTTCAATATAACATTCTCAAAGATTAATTTTCCCCGTTGTCTCCTTTTAACCAATTTTCTAAGTCAGCCATATTGTTAAAATCAAGTAGTGCTTCACCAAGGTTTTCTAATTGTTCTAAAGACAAATTTTCAACGCTTTGATGGACTTCTGGGGATAATTCTCCTACTCGTTTGGTTAGTTGGCGGAAAATAAGCGATCGTGCTTCTACTTCTTTTCTTTCTTGCTCAATCTCTCGATAAACTCGTGTCTCCTGAATTGTATTCCTAACATTTCTTCTACCTCTAAAAAATGGATAATGGATAATTATTAATTGTCGAAAGAGTTTATAAAAAATTTATTCTCGACGCATAAAAAAAGTTAGCCAATTCAACAATAAAACTTATATTCCATGACTTTTCCCAATAACCCAATGACGACGAAAAAAGCGAGACAAAGAAGATTCTTCTAAAGATAAATAGATAGGTCTTCCGTGGGGACAAGTGCGAGGATTACGGGTTTTTTTCCAATTATCTAAAAGTTCTTGCATTTGGTTCATTTCTAATACTATGCCGTTACGAATGGCACTGCGACAAGCAACGGCTACCTGTGCGCTTTCTAAGTCTCCTCCTAGACTTAATTCTATCAAAGCATCTGTACAATCTTCTCGATTTTCTAATAATCTAGGAACATTCCTCACTGCCCAAGTATTGTCCCCAAATGGTTCAATTTCTAAACCAATTCTTTCTAATTGTTCCACTTGTTTAAGAGATAATTGGGTTAAAATAATGGCTTGTTGTACAGGAATTAATTGCCATTTGTCTTGTAACTGTTCATATAAAATTCTTTCGTGGGCAATATGTTGTTCTACTAACCATAAACCTTGAGAATGTTCGGCTACAATGTAAGTTTTATTGACTTGCCCTACCGCTCGCAATTTCATTAATTCTAACTCACTAGCAGTTGAAGGACTAACTTGATAACTTCCCTTATTTTCTGACGCTTTCAACAACTTTTTAACACGCTGATTTTGTTCTCCTGTAGTAATAGTGATAGGAGATAATTTTAAAGCCTTTTCTATAATTTCTGTAACTTTTTCTTGCCAAAATTCCAAAGACTGTAAATAAATTTCTGTTTTAGCCGGATGACGATTCCAATCAATTTCTGAGGGTGGTATCATAAGGTGGCAAAAGGCAACAGGAAAACGTCCTTTGGGTAAAGTTCGACTCAATGCCCCCAATATAGTTTGTTCTAATTGAGGCGATCGCACTACACGGCCATTAACTGCTATTTTTAACCAGTCCAAACGACCTCGTGAAGTGCGATCAGGCAATCCCAAAACCATCTCTATCTTAGCCTCTTCATTGTTAGGAGTTACTAAAGTATCACAGAGAAACTGTAAATCATGAAAATGGACTCGCTTCAATAATTGAGGTAAAATGTGTTGCGAGGTTTTTCCCGTACTGATACTCAACCAAAGTTTATGATTGTGGTGAACTTGCCAAGTAATTTGGGGATGAGACAGGGCTAGATTCTCAATTATTCCCTGTATCGCTTTTAATTGCTGCGAGAAGGTTGGTAAACCTTGACGACGGACAGGAATAGACCCGAACAGGTTAGAAGCTGTCACAATGGTTCCTGGTGCCATTGGGGCGGTTGATTTTTGGATAACTTCCCCTTGCTGATTATACTCAACCAACCATCCGTTACTATCATCCGTAGCATGACAACTCTGAATGCTCAATTGACCGACTTGAGCAATACTAAATAAAGCTTCTCCGCGAAACCCTAAACTGGTAATTTTCCAGAGATCATCTAAATCAAAAATTTTGCTGGTATGATGTGCCTGAGCGCAATGACGTAAGTTTTCCAGTGACATTCCCCTCCCATTATCAGTCACCATCACTTGCCAAAGTTCAGGGAACACTGAAATGGTTAAACGGGTAGCTTGTGCGTCAATGGCATTTTCAACCAATTCACGAACTACAGCAGCTAAGGAGTCAATTACCTCTCCGGCTGCGATTAAATTAACAATCTCAGGGGAAAGAAGTTGAATGGGGGGCGACATAAAGGGAAAATATGATTCCTCGGATTTATGATCTTACTGCATTGTCCACTTTTTTCCAGTGAACCAATGTTTGAGATGTCCCCCCACTTCCACATCATTCAGGGATTGTGTCACAAAGAAATCCCTATGTTTCGGAACCATTTACACTACTGCCGCATCGGTAGATAAAGGCATCTGTTCAGAACTGGGTAACTCTAAACAGTAACCTGCTCCGTAAACAGTTTTGATATAGCAAGGATGTCTGGGGTCTGGTTCGAGTTTTGTCCGTAAATGACGAATATGGACACGAATAGTCTCAATATCGTCATCAGGATCATATCCCCACACTTCCTTAAGAATTTCGCTGGGAGAAACAGTTTGACCGTGACGTTGTAATAAGCAGTGTAGCAACTCAAATTCTAGGTGAGTTAACTTAACGGTATCTTCAAACCAGATAGCTTCAAAACGCTCAGGAATTAAGGTCAATGGACCATAATTTAGTATTTCTGAATGTTTAGCCGCTTGGGGAATGCGATCGGTTCGTCTTAATAAAGCCCGGACTCTAGCCAGCATTTCTGCTAACTCAAAAGGTTTGGTCAAATAATCATCCGCACCAGCATTAAATCCTTCTACTTTATCTTGGGTTTGACCCAAAGCTGATAACATCAACACGGGAATATCCGCAGTACGCTCATCCCGGCGAAGTCTTTGGCAAACGGTAAAACCGTCCACTTTGGGCAACATTAAATCAAGCATGATTAAATCAGGCTGTAATTGAACGGCTAACGCCTGTCCTTTAATGCCGTCTGGTGCTTGCTTGATGTCATAACCGGCCATCTCTAGATTGGTGGCAATCAGGTCTCTGATGGCATCATCATCTTCAATTACTAGTATTCGAGGCATTGCAACAAATGATAACTAAATGTAAAGGTTAACTAAGAAGTATGTTCAGATCATAATGAATCCTGTACCGATTATAAGCGTGTTTTCTAAAATCGTTCTTAAATTGTTAAATTTCCCAGATAAAACCCTGTAGTTAATGCTTATTCGTTAAGAAGTGTTAAGAAAAAATATTGTTCACAGCTATACCATTTTTATCGACTTAGACTAAGTACCTAGACAAAAATAAAGGTTACAAGAGATTACATGAAAACCCTAGAAAAGCCGTCCTTTTAGGACGGGGCTTTAAACCCAAATTTTCGGTAAGTTTTATACCTAGCGGTTGGTAAATCCTCTAATTCCATTTAAGATAGAATGACAAGAAGAGTCGGATTTTGCTAGGATACTCTGGACCTAATCATTAGATGAGCAAATCAAAATCGGTTTTAACACGACTACTGCAAATTTTTCCTCAATGGCGGCCTCAAATGTATTTTAAGGCTTCCTTAACGGCCTTATCTCATGCTATGGAAGATCAAGTATTAGCAGGATTAGAAGAGCCGTTGGTTATCGCTAGTTTTCAACGAGAAAGGTTTTATCGTCAAGAGGCTCAGCGATATAGAAGAATCGCCCAAAAAAGCGATCAGGTTTATGTGCTGGCTGCCCCTGAAACTGAGTTTAAAAACTGTTCCCTAGATTATGAAACTATTGCTTTTGACTCGGACGATACCTTGACCGAAGAATGGCATTTAATTGTTCTGGGAGCTAGTTATGCTAGTTGTTTAATTTGTCAAGAAAAAATTGTCTCCAAAAATCAAGGGATGACAGGAGGGATTGATAATAATCGTCGTTTTGAAGGGATCTGGACTTTTGACCGCCAAGTAACACAACAGGCTGCTCATATCCTCTTAAACACCATTGTTGAATATCGTCCAGAGCTACAAGAAAAGGCAGAATTTGCTCGTCAACAATATTTACCCCCTGATATCGTAACCCAAACTGTTGCCCAACCTAACAATATTGATAACACCACTTGGGATGTTACAAGCAATAATCCTGACCCCTTTGTACAACGGTTAGTGACTTATCTTCAAGCGGGTCAATATAAGCTGATTAAAGCGAATCGTTCTTTAGGGGACAAGGAACACAAAGAACGTTTAATTAACTCAGTTACCACTGCTATTCGTTTATCCCTCGATCCCGACGAAATTTTGCAAATCGCGGTACAAAAGTTAGGGGAGGGTTTGGGAGTCTGTCGTTGTTTAGTGTATCGTTGCAAGGAAACAGATACCACAGCCACTATTGAACACGAATTTCTTAATCAAGGAATTGCTTCAATTAAAGGACAAACTTGGCCCCTCAAACATAATCCTCTATTCCAAGAGGTGGTTGAATTACGAGATGCTTTAACTATTGATAACGCTATCCATGATCCTCGCTTAAGCCGTGAGCAAGAGGAAGGAAAATTATCAGGAAAATCTTTACAGATATTAGTCAATAGTTGTTCAATTTTATCCTGGATGTTAGTGCCGATTTTTTATCGAGGACGACTCTTAGGGATGTTAGAATTGCATCATTGTGGGCCTAAACCTGTGACTTGGAAGGAGGAAGATGTAGGGTTGGTTAATGCGATCGCCACGCAAATTGGGGTAGCTTTGATTCAAGCGGAAGCCTATGCTAATCTTCAGGATCTCAATGAACAATTAGAAGCTCTTGATCGCACTCGTTCTAATTTAGTTGCGATTACTGGCCACGAGTTAAGAACTCCTTTATCTACTATTCAAGTCTGTTTAGAAAGTTTAGCTTCAGAACCAGATATGTCCCCGGAGTTGCGTCAAGTGATGCTCAACACCGCCTTACAAGATGCAGAAAGAATGCGAAAACTGGTGCAAGATTTCTTAACACTCTCACAGTTGGAAAGTGGGCGAGTGGAATGGAACATTGAACCCTTAGATTTACACGAATGTGTGGATTTGTCCTTAAGTAATGTACGGGCCCGTCACCGAGAAACACCATTGCCTAAAATTGAAAATAGGGTCAAGGATGAATTACCGTTAGTTAAAGCTGATGGGGAGTGGTTAGTGGAAGTTTTGGCGAAGTTATTGGATAACGCTTGTAAATTTACCAGCACAGAAGGCAAAATTACCATAGAAGTCAGTTGTAATAGTCCTTACCATTTAGAGGTCACTGTAAGCGATACAGGGAGAGGAATTGAACCGAAACGCCTAGAAACTGTCTTTGACCGTTTTTACCAGGAAGAAGGGGCATTACGTCGCAGTACAGGGGGAACTGGTTTAGGGTTGGCTATCTGTCGTCAAATTGTTCGAGGTTGGGGTGGAAAAATTTGGGCAGAGTCTCAAGGGAAAGATCATGGTAGTCAATTTCATTTTACTGTTCCTATTTATGCTGACCAAATGTCAACGGAACCCCCTAAACCAACTGTGACCCGTTCTCGTCAATCAAGGACAAAGACCAAAGGAAAAAGCAAAAAAATATCTTGAAACTAATCAACAAATATGTTATGATAATAAGTCGGACAACAAAATGCGGACGTGGCGGAATTGGTAGACGCGCTAGATTTAGGTTCTAGTGTCTTTGGCGTGAGAGTTCGAGTCTCTCCGTCCGCATTAAAAAGGAAAATTAACAATAAATCTTTTCAGGTGGGCAAGTTTTGTCAACTTGATGATAAGTTTCTTGTTTGCCCACGCTACTATATTGAGACTAATACTATAGAAATGTTAGTACAGATAAACTGCACCGGTTTGTTGTAAATTAACGGAACGATGTCCTAAAAAACTGGGCTGATCTTTGATGACTGAAACATTGACAATATTATTATCTTCATCCATTTCTACTGTGTAACGTAGATTAAATTCACTGGTATCATTAACCAAGGGATAAATAACAATATTAGCAGAACTACCGAACCCTTTTAAATTTCCAGTTTGTTTTGGTTCTAACTTTTGAGGGTTCATTGCTTCGAGATCGGTTAAGTCATATTCTATGGGAATATCTGTGTTATTAATAATATTAACTTCTACAATTCTTTTGGTATCAAATCTAGCTACGGGTTGCCAGTAACCGGGTTGATAAGTCTCGGCAGGTGGAGCTTGCGCTTGAACCAAAGAAATAGGATAAACCCCTAATGTTAATAAAAGAATAAGTGATAATGATTTCATGAAGTTATGGATTTAAAGTAATGGTTTATGGTCTACGTTATCAGGTAATTGTATTGATTGAATTATCTATGGTCAGTTTTTCTAACTGTCCATTTATACAAAAACACGACTTAACATTCTTTCACTACATGGGAATCACTCCCCAAAGACTTAATCTTCAATTCTCATTATATAACTTAGCGTAGCATAAACCAGTCTTTGGATATTGGCGACCTTGACACTTTTCTTTATCATCAGTAATTTCAACTAAATCTGGTTCTCTATCTATTTTTTGACCTGAATCGTCAAAAAATCGTAATAGTTTACCAGAAGTTTGGCAATTTTCATTGGACAGATTAACTTCTTTAATTTTTTGATGAATAGAACCTCGATTAATGTTTTTCCCCTCAAGAGCCTTAATAGCATGAACAAATGCTTGAAGAGCATCATAAGTAGTAGCTGTTCGCCAACTAATAGGTCCCCACTTTTTACCCAGACCACAAGAGTTCGGGGAATAAGCCCAAGGCGCACTTATAATAATTCCCTTGGCTGCTTCCCCTGCGTTAGCTATTACTATACCCTGATAAAGAGTATCTCCGCCCAAAATGGGCAATTTGTAAGAAGAGCTATTACGTTTAATCAAGTCGATAGCCCAGTCAATATTATCGAATTCTGGAAGGAGGATCATTGCTCCTACATTCTTATTTTTTAGCTGTTCATATTCATCCCTTTTTGTTTTCACATCAATGGGAATAACCTCATCCTTTTCTAAAAATTTTATTAAATCATCCTTCAGTAAACTACTATAAGATGAGCTACCTTTTTCGCTACTATAAAAAATAGCAACCTTTTTGCTTTTATCTTTTTTAAGAAGTTCCTTTACTTTATTCGCTATTTTTTTAGCTGTATTGAGATCAGAACTATTTGTTCTATGAAAATTAAAACTATCTTTTCCTAGCGTTGTTGCTGAAGCGGTTGGCGTAATCATAACTAGCTTTTTATATTTTTCAATTACGTCTAAGACTTTTTTATTATTACTGGATGAACCTACTACAATAACACCCATAATACTCGTATCATTAGCAATCTCCTTGGCAAGATATTCGGCCTTGTTGTCGTCATTGTCATAATTGACTATGACGATTTGTATTAATTCACTATTGTTAGACGGTAACAATTTTTCTTGAGAGTCTGCTATTCCTCTAAGACTTTCTAAAGAATAGCTTATTATTTCATTTTGACTACATTCTTCAGTACCTTGTCCAGGAATCATAACAGCAATACGAATAATCTTTATTTTCCTTTTTTTTCTTTTTAATTCTGCTTTCTCATTCTGCCTAATAATCTCTTGCTCTGGATTGATTTTGTTTTCGCATTTAGTCAAGAATTGGTTGGCAAAATTGTCAACATTGGCAAGTTCAGTATTTTCTTCTATTGGTTTAGAGATAGTAGATTGGAATAATCTAACATAGCCAAAAGCCCCAATACAAATACCAATACTTATGCCAAAACAAAAAGGGAGAATTGATGAACGCTTAAATATGTTGAATATATTATTTTCTTGAATCCTTTGAAGAGCTTGTAATACTTCCGTGACTGTCTGATAGCGTTTATGCGAATCTGAGTTCACCATTTTTCTAATAACTTTTTTTAAATCTCTAGATGCCGATGATAGATGTTCCCAAGCTATTTCCCCATTGTTAGGATCGTTTAAATTTTCGGGGCATCTCCCAATTAGTGATTGAATTCCAATCATTCCTACCGCATAAATATCACTACAAAAATTTATTTTCCCTTCTATGTTTAATTGTTCAGGAGAAGCATAAGGATAAGTTCCAATCACTGTATTCTTTTGACCTTCAGAAATCTCCCTATTTTGACGTTCTGTAACACAACCAAAATCAATTAATACGAGTTGCTTGTTATTAGTTCTGCGAATAATATTTTCTGGTTTAATATCTCGATGAATTAAGTTATCTGAGTGAACGACTGCAAGAATTTTTAGAACTTCGCAGAGCAAATTGATTACTTCGGTTTCGGGTAGTTTATTTCCTTCTCTAAGTTCTTGCTTATTCAAATTGTTTCCCTCAATATATTCCATGATTAAATAACAATCTTTATTGTCGTCTTTAAAAAAATCTTTTTGTTGCGGAATGCACGAATTATTTTCTCCTAACTTCCTGAGAGCTTGGTCTTCTCTGGTAAATAATTCTTTTACTTTTTGAAGATAACAAGCAGAAAATATCTCACTCTTAAGTCGTTTAACTACTACTCGTTCATTATGATTATCTGTATCCTCAGCTAGATGTGTCTCTCCAAAAGCTCCAGATCCTAGTAAATCAATAATTTTATAGCGATTGTTGATTAAACACATTACACACTTCCTAAAAAATAAAAGTACATATTACAGAAACGGAAAAATAACTAAACTGAAAGAAAAACATTAGAGCAAATTTGCAAAGTCTTTGACAACTTTGGATACTGACTGATAACGCTTCTGAAAATTGAACTGTACCATTTTCTTCAAAATACCTGCAAATTTATCTGAGACAGATACTGTTTCTGGCCATAAAATCTCTCCCGTTTGAGCATTAATGTTAAAGTCGGTTGGTGGAACCCCAGTTAATGCTTGAATCCCCATAATTCCTAGAGAAAAGATGTCACTGCACTGACGAGGTATTCCATGAAGTTGTTCAGGGGCAGCATACCCTGGTGTTCCTATAAAAGTACGTTTATTGTTGGCATCAAGTTGTTTGATGGAGCCAAAATTAATTAAGACTATATCCCCATCAGGTGTTTCAATTAAATTTGATGGTTTTATATCTCTATGAATGATATTTCTTTGATGAACAAATTCGAGAATATTTAAAATAGTGCCAACTAGATTAATTACCTTATCTTCAGACCAAGGTTTGCTTATATTCTCTTCTAAAAGTTTATCACTTAAGGGGCTGCCTGGGATAAATTGATGAGCCAAAAAATATCCATTTTCATCTTCAAAATGGGCTAATAAGCCGGGGATTTGGCAATGCCAACCTAACTGATATAAAGCTCCAGTTTCCCTGTCAAAATTCCTTTTAATCCTTGGGTTTGAATTAAGTTTTAACTGCTTAATAAAACATGGTTGATTATTGAGTTGTAAATCTTCGCCAATATAAGTATTACCAAATTCGCCTCGATTCTTTAAGCTAATAATTTTAAACCGACTAGCAATGATTTGGCCAACTAAATCATGAGATGTGTAGCGTTTAACGATCGGTTCTATTAAAAAACGGAACCTCTTTTTGCAAACTTTCTCATTGTTTTCAATAAACCCAGCTTCTCTTAAAAGGTTCGTTAAATTTTCCCAAAGCTTAGGAGCCAAGTTAGTTTTTATATAACCTATAGAATACCCTAAGATTACCATATCCTCATATTTCTTCCCTTCCCAGCTATATCTTAAAATCGCTTTGTCAATCGCATCAAAGTTATCTCCTTTTTTTAAGAATAATGGATCTAAAAAACTAATTACTTGTTCAATACTCATAACTTTCGTGTCGGTCATAATTATAACGCTCCTAATGTTTAATAAGTGAATATACTATTTCTCGGTTTTTTGGCAAACCTAGACCTCAGCGATAGCGGGTCGAGATAGTTGACAGATCACTTACTTGAGTTGTGAACAAGTTCATTATGAATATCCGTAACTTTACTAAATATTATATATAAGCTCAATGAACTTTGCAAAAAACACCTGAACTTTCTGAACTTCATTGAAAAGTAAGTTAATCACAATCGAACTATAGCAATCAGGAATGATTCATGAGATATCTTTTTTCTTATCTATATAATCGAAAGTAACTGGAAAATTATTGATTATAAATCGCAATATAGTTTATATCTATCGCCATTTTCAAAAACTTGTATGAGACACTTGAAACTCAGACAAATCATTTTTCATGAAATTGCTTTAAATGTGATTGCCCTAGATTGAAGGGCTTTTAATCGATTTTACGGGGTCTGCTTACTTTAGCCAAGCTTTGAATTTAATAGCTCAACTTTATGAACTTTATAAACTTTATGAATAAAAGAAAATAAATTTCGATAGCACTTTCAAAATAGATGAACTTTCTATATTGATTATATGGTTTAAATCTTTTAATCTTGTAATGAAAAATTTATTACATACAAAAAAGGGTGAACTTTTCCCTAGTTTTCCCCCTACTTAATTAGCACAATAAAATAGGTTTATTATGGCGATTCTTTACGTAAGCTCCGGTTCGACTGGTAATGGTTCTTCATGGAATAATGCGTTTGGTACGTTACAAAGTGCGATCGCTGCTGCACAAGCAGGGGATCAAATTTGGGTTGCTGGGGGGACTTATACCCCCGGAACCGAAAGAACAGATAGTTTTGTTCTCCAAAATGATGTAGCAATTTACGGGGGTTTCGCAGGAACAGAAACCAGTTTAAATCAACGGGATATTAACAATAATGTCACCATTTTAAGTGGTGATATTGGAACCGTTGGTGATGATAGTGATAACTCCTATCATGTGGTGAGAGCAGAGGGGTCTTTTATTTCTCCCATCAGCACCAATACTCTCTTAGATGGATTTACTATTTCCGATGGTAATGCTAATGGTAGTACCGATGATGGGAATGGTGGAGGTGTTTTCCTCGACAATGCTAATCCTACCTTAAGCAATATCATTTTTACGGAGAATAACGCCACAAATGGTGGAGGTTTATACAGCGAAAATGGCAGTAACCCCATTCTCACTAATACTACTTTTGAGTTTAATACAGCTACCAATGGGGCAGCTATTTACAATGATTTAAGTAGTCCACAGATTACCAATGGTACTTTCCGTCTCAATGTTGCTAACAATAGCGGGGGTGCAATTTTTAACACCAGTAGTAGTAACCCAACTATTATAAACAGTGTTTTTAGTCGAAATTCTGCTAATACTAGCAATGGTGGTGCAGTTTTTAACAACCTTAGTAACCCCAATTTTATTAACAGCAGTTTTAGTGGAAATGTTGCCGTTACTGGTGGTGCAATTAGTAATAGCTCTAGTAGCGTTTCCCTCAACAATAGTATTCTCTGGGGGAACAATGATAGCAGTAATACTGGTGCGCAAATTGCTGGAACAGGAGTTACAGCAAACAATAGTATCATTCAAGGTGGACAATTTGGGGCCACGAATGAAGATCCTCTGTTTGTGGATGCGAAAAATGATGATTTACGCTTAAATACAGGTTCTCCTGGGTTAGATGCAGGGAATCAAAGTTTACTTCCTGCGGATAGTCAAGATATTGATGGGGATGGTAATACGACGGAGAGAATACCGTTAGATTTGTCTGGAAATAGTCGTGTTTCTGGGACTGAAATCGATTTAGGTACTTATGAAGGGGTTGCAGCTTCTCCTGCACCCGATCCTGCGGATGTTCGCATTTTCTTTGTCAGAGGTAATGCAGGAGGGGATAATGATGGAAGTTCCTGGGTAAATGCGTTTACTGATTTACAGGATGCTTTAGCAGTAGCAAGAAGTGGTGATCAAATTTGGGTAGCAGCAGGGACTTATACTCCCACGGATGGAACAGATCGCAATGCGTCTTTTGTCCTGAAAAATCATGTTGAGGTTTATGGGGGGTTTGTTGGGACAGAAACCAGCTTAAATCAACGGGATATCGTCAATAATGTCACGATTTTAAGTGGGGAAATTGGAGATACGGAAACCATTGATGATAATTCTTATACCGTTGTTAATGCTACTCGAACCACCAACACGACAGTTTTAGATGGGTTCACTATCACTGGAGGTAATGCAAGTGTTAATACCTTCAATTCTACTACAGGTATAGGTGGAGGAATGCTCATTAGTGATGGTAGTCCTACCCTTAATAACCTCATTTTTGACAATAATCGGGCAACCTATGGAGGGGGACTCTTTAATAATAGTGGAGCAAATCCCATCTTAACTAATGTTACTTTTAGGAATAATACTGCTACTGCTCAGGGTGGTGCTGTTTACAACTATTTTGCCGGTAATCCCACTTTCAATGAAGCTATCTTCACTAATAACACAGCAACAAATGAAGGTGGAGCAGTCCTTAATTACAGCAGTAATCCCACTTTCAATGATGTCACTTTTGCTAGTAACTCTGCTGCCAATGGTGGGGCAATGTATAGTCAAGTTAACAGTGATCCTATTGTAAATCAGGGGATTTTTGCTAACAATACAGTTACTGGAGACGGTGGTGCAGTTTATCAAGCGGATAATAGCTTCCAGTTTACTGATGTCACTTTTGCTCAAAATCAAGCAACTTCAGAAGGGGGTGCAATTTATCAAATAAGTGCTAATGGTTCTACCATTACAGAGGGAACATTCACCCGCAACACCGCAGTTGATGGTGGGGCAATTTACCATAATTTTAGTCAGTCTTTCTCCCTAACCAATATTACCTTTAACCTCAATTCTGCTACTACTAATGGTGGGGCAATTTATAACTTCAATACTTTGCAGAATAATTTACAACTGACTAATGCTGTTTTTAGTCGGAATAATGCGGGAAATCGAGGTGGCGCAATTTATCAGTTAGATACTTCCAATAATAATAGTAGTACGAGCGGTACAATTACTACTATTACTAATAGTAGTTTTAGTGGTAATTCAGCTGCCTCTGGTAGTGCAATTCGTAGTGATGGATTTGACAGCAGTGATCGTATTAACACGACTATTCGTAATAGCATAATTTGGGGCAATGCTGGAACAGCACTTTCTATTAATTCAAGTTCACTGGCCACTTTTAACGCAGGTGACACCAACATCATCCAAGATGGACAATTTGGAGGAGTCAATCAAGATCCTTTATTTGTCGATGCAATCAACGATGATTTACGACTTCGAGAAAACTCTCCTGCAATTGATTTAGGAAATCAAACCAATCTTCCCACAGATACCAGTGACTTAGACGGTGATGGAGATACCAGCGAAGCAACCCCCATTGACTTAGATGGTGCAACCCGTGTTGTGGGTGAGAATGTAGATGCAGGTGCTTTTGAATTTGCCACTAATGCTGCACCCGTAATTGAAGATCAAAGCTTTTCTACCGTTGAAAACATCCCTCTCAATACCATTATTGGTCAAATTGCCGTTACTGATAACAATAATGACGCTTTAACTTACACCATCACCTCTGGAAACCCCAATCTTGATGGAGATGAAACCTCCGGGTTTTCTATTGATGCTGAAGGACGATTACGGGTTGCTGATCCCGATGATCTCGACTTTGAAACCAACCCCAGTAACGCTTTAACCGTAGAAGTCAGCGATGGAGAATTAAGCGATACTGCCACCATTACCGTCAATTTAACCGACGATCCCAACGAAGGCAACCAACCCCCACAAATTACTGACCAAAGCTTTACCCTAGCGCAAGATAGCAGTAATGGAGATGCAGTGGGAACAGTCAGTGCAACCGATCCTGAAGGGGACAGCATTACCTATAGTATTACCAATGGAAACCCCAATATTGACGGAGATGGAACCTCAGCATTTACCATCAACCCAGGAACAGGTTTAATCACCGTTGCAGATACAGATGACTTCGGAACAACCACTCAATTTAACTTAGAAGTTACTGCAACGGATAATGGTGATCCTTCTCGCGCAGGAACAGGGAATATTACTGTTAATTTAGCCGCAGTTAACCTTGCACCTGTAGTTAATAACGCTAACTTCACCTTAGATGATAATCCTGCGGTTAACCAAATCGTGGGAACCGTCAGCGCAACAGATCCCAACAACGATACCCTCACCTACACTATCACCAACGGCAACCCCAACTTAGATAACGATGGAACCTCAGCTTTCAATATTGATAGTTCCGGAACCATTACCGTTATCGATCCCGATGACATCGACTTTCTGGTTAATCCTAACCTCAATCTCACCGTTACAGTCAGCGATGGTAATTTAAGCGACACTGCACAAGTTTCCATCATCGGTGAAGGAATTCCCACCGTTAACCCCATTAATAACATTAGTGTAGCCGAAAGCATCACTGCTGGTGATGTGGTCATTGCAGCAGCAGACGTTACCGCAACAGATCCCGATACTCCCGTTGAAGACTTAACCTTTGCTTTCAGTAGCGTTCCCAATGATAACAACGGAAATAACTTGTTTGCTATTGATGCAACCACTGGAGAAGTTACCATCACCCAAGCAGGGGTAGATAACCTTAATTTCACAGGACAAACCCAATTCTTTAACCTGGGAATTACAGCATCCGATGGAGTCCAGGTTTCCAGTCCGGAAACTGTGCAAGTTTTAGCCAATACTCAACCCACAACCGTCGAAATTGTCCTTTATCAAGATAATAACGGTGCATTAGGAGATGTTATTGAGTCTAACGAGGCTATTTTAGGGGATAACTTCTTTGTCGAAATCAATTTAGGGGATATTCGTACCGATGCTGCTGGGTTAGTTGCTGCTGCACTGGATTTAGGGTTTGCTGCGGATGTTGCCCAAAATATCGATGATTTCTCCAGTTTAGCCTCAATTCTTACCAATGAATTCCCCTTATTCCAAACGGGAACAGTTAACAATACCACCGGAACCATTGATAACTTAGGTGCCGGTGCATTACCTCCCGATAACGGATCTGCTATCGGGGTAAATAGTAGCGAGCGCTTTGCACTATTGCGCTTCAGTACCACAGATGATCGTGATGACTCCCAAATAGTCTTAGACTTAGATGCGTCTCAAACAGGGTATGCAGACGGGTTATTTGCCGATCCCAGTAACACTCAATTTAGTCGTACTTTAATCATTAATGATGCGCCGGAATTAGATGCGATCGCCGATACCACCCTCTCAGAAAATGCTGCAGCAGGAACCGTTGTTGTAGCAGGAAACCTAGTTATTGCCAATGATGATCAATTTGGTAACACCCCTACTTTCAGCTTAAATACCTCCCCCACAGATGGCAATGGGGACGCTTTATTTGCTATTGATGAAAATACAGGGGAAATCACCCTTACTCAAGCAGGAGTAGACACCATTGACTTTGAAAGTGGCGTTACTTCCTATAATCTCGGTGTAACGGCTTCTGATGGCTTTAAAACCTCCACTGAAGAAACCTTTACCGTCTCTATTCTTAACGAAAATGAGGCAATTATTAAAGTATTCCTGCCCAATGGAGAAGAAGCGGACGGAATAAACGATATTACTTTCACCACCGAGTTATCACGCTTCCGTACTGATGTAAATGGCGATCCTGTAGCTGATAGTGAGTTTATCCGTCCTAATTTTGCAGATACCTTCAAATTCATCGATATTTTGAACGATACGATGGGAGACGAAGATATTTTACAGATTACGGACTTTTCTATCCTAGGAAGCTTAACAGGGGTTAGCATTGACGCACCAGAAGGAGATACTTTAATTAATCCTGGGGAAACAAAACGATTCTTCTTAACTTACGCTCCAAATCAAGCAGGAGAGAGCTTTGATGAAGGTAACGGTTTAACTATTATTAGTAACGCCACCAATGACCCTAGTTTTGAGATTAATTTAGCAGGAAAATCCACATTTAATAGTGATATTTCCTACGATGGACAAGTCAATTTAACCGACTTAGGAACATTACAATCCTCTGGATTATTTGGTAGCGAAAATGGTCAAAGTAACTATGACCCCACTGCTGATATTACAGGAGACGGCAGAATTAATTTAGCAGAATTAGTTCCCTTAAATGCTGAGTTTGGTAGTTCAGTTCTTTAAGCTCGTAGCACAAGTATCTTGCTTGTAAAACAGTAGATTTTGATGGGTTAGCGATTGCTTAACCCATCCTACGAATAAAATCAATCTGAAATTTGTTTGATTTTATCTTTAAAAATAGCTTCTACTTCATCATAAGACATAGACAAAGGAGAAGGATATTTTGTGGTATTTTGCTTACGACTCATTAATAACTCCAATGCTTGACTAAAAGCATTTTCATCGTTTCTATTTTCAGACAAATAACGACGTAATTCAACATTAGTCATTTCTTCAAGAGGTTTATTCATGACTCAAACTCCCAAGTTCCATTTTCATCAATTAAAACTTCAATTCCTTCATTTATTCCTGCCACGATATAGATAGTTTTTAGTCTTCTATCATAGCGAAATAAATGAATTGATTGATAAAGATTAGAAAGTAGCTGACAAACAAATATCGCAGCATCTTTCTGTTTTTCAGTTGGCAAGATTGAAAACTCCAACAGACGAAACGTTAATTTTCTAGCCTTTCCATTATAACTTAAGAGGAGAAAACCATGACCACTCTAACCACACAATTTAATCTCAGAACCGATAATAATGGCGTTCCTGGAACTATTATTAATAGTCCCTTAGACACAGGAGATACTTTTTTTATTGAAGTATTAATGGGAGATATTCGTGATAGTGCTGTCGGAATAACTAGCAGTAATATTGCTTTTTCTTTTGATGCAAATCAAATACAAAATATTAATAACCCCTTCGATCCTACTTCTGCAAGTAGTCCTTTATTACCTTCAACTTTTCCTTTATTTAGAACAGGAATATTAGATAATTTTGATGGAACAATTACTAATTTAGGTGGAGCAGCTTTTCCTAGTGGTTTTGTAGGTTCACCAATTGGAGTTAATCAACTAGATACTTTTAGTTTATTAAATTTTCAATTAACAGGAACAGAAACATCTACCCTAACCCTTACCATTGATTTATCAGAAACAGGTTTTGCTAATGGTACATTTGCCAGTCAATCACCCAACCAAAGTCAATTTAATCAACTGATAGAAGTTAACCCATCTGTTTCCCCCACTATTCCTGAACCATCTATGAATATAGGGTTATTTTTAATAGGTTTATTAGTTTTTATGAGACATAAAAAAGAAAATTATAGCCGAACAAAAATTGATCAGAATGGATAAATTAAATATAAAAATTGGTTGACTTCCCACACTCACTCAACCGAAATATTGATACACCAAATTGAAAAGTGCTATAAGTGCGATCGGCGAACAAAATATGCGATCGCATATTTTTTGGTGTAAGTTTTGCTCTGTGTACCTGAGTTCGATATAAGGTATAGACAAATGGTCTTTCATCAAGAGTCTTAAATCCTAATTATCTCATGGAAAAACTCCAACTCCGAACTCCTAACTCCTAACACCCAACTCAGGTTGTCTATGTTGAGTCACCAAAACTTCCGCTAGAATAAAAGTTATAGGAATAGAATAGTTATTTGTACTTATGTTTGCTACTGCAAAAGAAACAGCCGAAATATTAGGAGTTTCTAGACGAAGAGTGCATCATTTACTGACTAATAACCGCATTGAAGGGGCGTTTAAGCTAGGAAATCAATGGGTTATACCTTTGTGTGATGGAAAACCGATTATTAGTGAGGGCAAACGCGGTCCTAAAGCTCGTTGGCATAAAAAAGCAAAAAAGCCCCTGAAAAAAGATTTAGCGGTAGTCAAAGTAGTGCGACAGAATATTGATGGTAATGCCAACAACAAAACGAATAAGACTGTGATTAGTGTTAAGCGAGGTAGTCAACGAGTCATTCAGGGTCATGCTATTGATATTCATGGACCATGTAGAATGTTTTATTCCCCTGAAGTAAGGGCTGATAAAGGTGGAGCTAGAGTTTGGTTAGAAACTTATTTTGATGTAGATGTTTTTGTTGATCAAGATTGGCAACCTCCAGTAGAATCAGGATCGATCTTCATCAATTGAATTCAAAAAAATTTTGATGACTGAAATTATTTTTTTAGGAAAAAAGATAGGGGTCAACAAATGCTGACCCCTACCACAAGACTATTTATGATGGAATTAAGAAGCCGTAGAAGCCGTAGGACGACGACGACGATAAACTTTACGGTTGCTCGTGCTGGCAGGTTCAGGTGTACTGGAAGGAGTGTCTGGGGTTTGTAGGATAAATATCACTAACGGATAACTCCGTAATTCCCGTTTAACTAATCTTTGTAAAGTGTTTTCAACTTCTTTTTGTAAGTAAGACCAGTCCACCTTCACCGTGCGATCGGTGGATGAAAATTCATCCCAACGGTTTTCGAGAATATTCTCGATGGCCCGAATAATTAGTTGTTTGAGCAAAGATGGTTCGACTTTGGTCACCACACCTCGTAAGTCAACTTGAGGCGGTGTAATTAATTTTCCTTCCCAACTAATGGCGGCCGCTACGGTAACAACCCCATCTTGAGCGAGTTGTTGACGATCTTGCATCACGTGTTCATGAACCACACCGGCTTGATCTACTAATTCGATGCCAGAGGGAACTTTTCCTTTCACAGCAATTTTTTCTGTGGACAGTTCCACAATATCACCGTTATCGATAATGACGATATTATCTGCCGGAACTCCCATCTTATAACCGATCTCTGCGTGTTTAACCAGCATCCGGTGTTCCCCATGAACAGGAACGAAGAATTTAGGACGAGTCAAGGCTAACATTAGTTTATGGTCTTCTTGGCAACCGTGGCCAGAAACGTGAATACCATGTCGACGGCCATAAATCACTTTTGCCCCCTGCATCATCAAGCGATCAATTGTATTAACAACTGCGATGGTATTACCTGGAATGGGGTTAGCAGAGAAGACGATAGTATCTCCTGGACGGACTTTTAGATGACGATGCGCGCCTCTGGAAATACGGGTTAATGCGGCTAAGGGTTCTCCTTGTGACCCGGTGGTTAAGATTAAAACTTGTTCATCTGGTAAGTTATTAGCTGCTTTGAGGGAGATAAAGATATCATCAGGACATTTAACATAGCCTAATTCTCTAGCATGGGCAATGACGTTTAACATGGAACGTCCTACTACAGCCACTTTCCGTTTATGTTTTTGTGCCAGTTGTAAAATAATATTGACCCGATGCACGGAAGAAGCGAAGGTGGTGATCATTAACCTTCCTTCTGCTTGGGCAATAATGCGATCTAAGTTAGGGTAAACTGAGCCTTCGGAGGGGGTACTACCAGGAACTTCGGCATTGGTGGAGTCACTGAGTAAACAAAGAACTCCTTTTTCTCCGTATTCAGCTAATTTTTGCAGGTCAAAATGTTCTCCATCCACGGGGGTATGATCAATTTTAAAGTCCCCTGTATGAATAACAACCCCTAAAGGAGTATGAATAGCTATGGTGAAGCTATCAGCCATAGAATGGGTATTACGAATAAATTCTACGGAAAAGGAAGGACAAACCTTTACCGTTTCTCTGGGACTCACAGTTTGTAATGTTGTGCGATCGCTTAGTCCTGCTTCGTCTAATTTATCTTTAACTAAAGCCATGGCCAATTTTGGCCCGTAAATCTTAGGAATCTCAAACTGCTTCAAATGATGGGGAATACCACCAATATGGTCTTCATGACCGTGAGTTGCAATCATTCCTTTGATTTTATGGCGATTTTCTCGTAAATAGGTCATGTCGGGGAGGACAATATTCACCCCGTGCATTTCGTCGGTGGGAAAGGCAATACCAGCATCAATTAGGATAATCTCGTCATTGTATTCCAATATACAGGTATTTTTCCCGATTTCGTGTAACCCGCCCAAGGGAATAATTTTTAGGATAGGTTGTTGTTTGGTTTTACTCATTTTCCTCCTGGATAATGTTTGTGAGTTGTTAATAATTTTGGTTGGTGAAAAAAGCTAAAAATGTCAATAAAAAGACTCTCAAAAACAACCGATGAGTTGTTTAGTCCTACTGTTGATGAAACTATTATTGATCTAAATTTTATTGAGTTTACTTGCTTCCTATCAACGATAATTCTTCTAAAACTAATTTAACCTCTTGTTTCAATGTTTCAGAAATATTTACTAAGGGTAATCTCACCCCTCCTACATCCCATCCTTGTAAGTTTAAAGCTGCTTTAATAGGGATTGGATTAGTGGTACAAAATAAGACTTTAAATAAGGGAAAAAGTTTCACATTAATTTCACTTGCTCGACTTCCTTGCTGGTGATTATAAGCTGCTATCATTTCTTGCATTTGTAAGCCTACTAAGTGACTGGATACACTAACAACTCCCACACCTCCTACGGTTAATAATGGTAACGTCAAAAAGTCATCTCCTGCATAAATTAAAAAAGAACTATCAGTCATTCTCCGAATTTTACAAGCTTGTTCTAGATTTCCACTCGCCTCTTTTATAGCAATGATATTATTGATTTCTGCTAATTTTGCAGTGGTTTCTGGAGACATATTTGCTCCAGTGCGTCCTGGTATATTATACAACATTATAGGAAAATTGCCCACTGTTTCCGCAATTTTTTTGAAATGTTCATATAATCCTTCTTGGGGAGGTTTATTATAATAAGGAACCACTTGTAAGGAACCATCCAAACCCATTCTAGCCACTTCTTGGGTCATTTCTATGACGTGTTGGGTTGAGTTTCCTCCTGTTCCTGCTAATACTTTAGCCTTATCACCTACAGCTTTTTTAACCACTTTAAATAGTTGACATTTTTCTGACCAACTTAGGGTAGGAGACTCTCCTGTGGTTCCACAAACTAATAACCCATCACTACCATTATTAACTAAATGAATGGCCAATTTTTCTGCCACTTCATAGTTAACATTTCCTTCTTTATCGAATGGTGTTACCATTGCGGTAATTACGTTGCCAAAAGTTTGTTCACTCATTCCCTTTTTTATCGGTTACAGTTTAATTCAGTCCCTAATTTATTTAATCATAATTGCTAAACTTCTGAGGTTTATTTTTTTGTAAGCATTCAGCCGTCATTTTTCAGTGTTCAGCATTTTTAAATTATTCAAATTTTATCAATATCGAATCCTCCTTATCTTTATCTTGGTTTAAAGCTGATGATTTAATACTTATTATTAGTTGTTATTGCTCCAACTCTTTTCTATTAATAATTCAGCAATTTGTACGGCGTTTAAAGCTGCCCCTTTGCGAATTTGATCCCCACAGAGCCATAATTCCAAGCCATTAGAACAAGAGATGTCTTGACGAATTCTACCTACTAATACATCATCTTTTCCTGAAGCATCTATGGGCATGGGAAAGTAATTTTTTTGCCAATCTTCTAGTAGTTCAACCCCTGGAGATTTAGCAATAATTTCCCTCGCTTGAGCTACAGAAAACGGTTGTTTGAATTCTAGGTTAATGGCTTCTGAATGGGCCCGTAATACAGGAACCCTAACACAGGTGGCAGTAACTTTTAAATTAGGTTCGCCGAATATTTTACGGGTTTCGTTAACCATTTTCATCTCTTCTTCACAGTATCCCACATCTGTTAAAGGAGAATTATGGGGAAAGAGATTAAAAGCGAGAGGATAGGGTAAAATTTCTGCTTTGGGGTTTTCTCCATTTAAAATAGCCTGGGATTGAATTTTCACTTCTTCCATTGCCCTGGCCCCGGCCCCACTGGCAGACTGATAAGTAGACACGACAATGCGTTCAATGGGTTGAACTTGATGCAGGGGATATATAGCCACTGCCATGAGGATAGTTGTACAGTTGGGGTTAGCGATGATACCTTGATGGTTGGCCGTAGCTTCTGGGTTAATTTCTGGAACAATCAGAGGAACGTCTGGGTTCATTCGGAAAGCACTGGAGTTGTCCACCATCACTGCCCCAGACTCGACAATGGTTTGCGCCCAAGCTTTGGAGGTAGAACCGCCGGCTGAAGCTAATACTATATCAACGTCTTGAAAAGCCTTGGCCTCTACCGCTTCAACTGTGAGGGTTTCTCCTTTAAACTTAAGGGTGGTTCCAGCGGAACGGGGAGAAGCGAGGAGTTTGAGGGTTTTGAGAGGAAAGTTGCGGCTTTCTAATAGTTCTAACAATTCGGTGCCGACGGCTCCGGTTGCTCCTAATATAGCGACGTTGACTGACTTGGACAATCGAGTGTTCCTCCCGAATCTGTAGGGTTCTCTATTTTAGCATTATAGCAGGAGGCAGAGGGCAGGAGTCAGGAGGTAAGCAGTTAAACTACTCCGTGGTGACTGACTCCGGAGACGGGGAGACGGGGGGACAGGGAGAGGGTTTTACGGTTCAAGCTTATCCGAGTAATATTGGCTAGATCCCAGCATGGCCTAAAGCTAATCCAGCCACTAACATTCCTAACACTAAAAAGGGTTGTGCGCTGGCCTGGTATTTGACATCGTTTTCTAAGGGATCACGCAAGAAATACATATCTTGAAAAGTGATCTGAGGAATTACCAATAACAGGACAATGGCAGCATAAAGATTTTGATGGATGTAAATCAAATAAGCACCAATACCAGCTTGAAACAGATCGATCATAATCACACATAGCCAAGCTGCCGTATTAACCCCAAACATCACGGGCAGAGATTTTAGCCCTAGTTGGCGATCGCCTTCTACACTCTTGAAGTCGTTAACCACGGCAATGCCTAAACCAGCTAAGCTATAAAACAGAGTCAAAATAACAATTGTCAAGTTTAACTCCCCAAATAAAGCGTGGCCAGCCCACCAAGGTAAAGCAATATAACTAGCCCCTAGAGCATAATTTCCTAACCAACCATTTTGTTTTAACTTCAGGGGTGGGGCTGAATAAATATAAGCCAGGAACGCCCCTCCGATGGTCAAACATAACATGATGGGAAAGTCATGTCCGACCCATCTATCTAAGCCATAACTCAAAGCCAGTCCTAACCCCAATAACACCAAAATTTGTGTTACCACTTGAGGAACAGAAATGGCCCCAGAGGGAATGGGACGATAGGGTTCATTAATGGCATCGATTTCGCGATCGTAGAAATCATTGAGGGTTTGGGTGTATCCCGCCATCAACGGACCTGACAATAACATACAGGCAGCCGCCATAAGAAAGTTTTCCAGGGACCAGATATAATTTCCTGATGAAGCTGCCCCACAAACCACTCCCCAAATTAAAGGTATCCAAGTAATAGGCTTCATTAACTGTAAGCGTAACTTCCATATAGAAGTTTCTCCAGCATTAGCCCCTTTCATCCCTAATAATTGACGGGTTTTGCTGCTTTGTTCGTTAATTTTGGAAGTAGAAGAATCAGACATAAGTTAATGGATAATGGATAATAGACAATGAGCAGAATAAATAATTCTACATCTTCAATCAATAAACTCTTTTATTAATCGAACCAACCAATGTCTTCATTGGTTAATGGTTTGCTGCTTAAAACTGGTGCAGCAAAGGGTTCTAACTCTTTTCCTTGACGGGTTAACATTGTTTCTTGTACTACTAATTCTTGGGATTCTTCAGTGGAAGCAAGGGGTAATGGTTCTTGTTTTAGTTTAGCCTGTAGATTAGCAATTATTTCATTTTTTTCGGCCAATTCTACTGCTAATTCTTCTTTTTGTTGCAGTTGGGTATAGAGTTTTTCTACCAATTCTTTTTGTTCATTTAATTGGGATTGATAGTCTTCTGCTCCTTGTAACTCATTTTGCAAACGACTACTCAATTCTCTTTCGTCTTTAATCTCATTTTCTAAGATTTTAACTTGATTTTGTAAACTGTCAACTTGTTTTTTTTCTTGTTGTAAAGCTTGATTTAATTGGGTGATTAGTTCATCCAATTGCGCTTTAGTCATGCGACTACGATTACTAGGAACTGTTGGAGTATCTGCTGTTTTACTAACAGTTTCTGAAGGGTTAGTCGCTTCTTCTCTGATTAAATCTGATAATTTTTTTGTTGTCATAATTGATTCCAATCTCGTTGTAATTCTTCTACGACTCGACGATAATCAGCTTGTGCTTCTTTAGCATTTTTGCCACGCCATTCTGTAATAGGAACCCCGTCTAAAACGGCTCGTTCATGGGCTTTGTATTGACGAATAAAGGCATTACAAGCAGGAATTCCCAATTCGAGTAAAGTGTTTTGAGCTTCTAGGGTTTCCTTTAAACTGCGAGAGTCTACTTTTGTTAATAATACCCGATGAGCGACCTTTAAGGGCATAACTGTGGTTTTCACTGTTTCGATCAATGCGGTTAAGTCCATGGCCGCTGGAGGTGTGGGCAAGATTAAATAATCAGCACAAGCGATGGCTGATTTTAATGCCTCTGAGCGTAGCGCAGGGGGAGTATCAATGACAATAACCTCATATTCTTCTATCTGACGCATTTTTTCGAGAATTTTGGGGTTATTTTCTTCGGTTAAATCAAAATCAATCCCCTTTTTACTCCGTTGAGTCCACCAACTGGCGGAACCTTGGGGATCAGCATCTACTAATAAAACGTCTTGTTTTTCGGCTAAAATAGCGGCCACATTAACCGCAGTGGTTGTTTTTCCCACACCCCCTTTACCATTGATGATGCCAATAATAGTGGTTTTAGATGAGGTAGACACTAATTCAGAATTCTCCTTGCTCATATTTTCCTATATCAACCCATTCCCTCATTATCCCATCCCTGTGTTACAACCAACATTAATGTAACGGGTGTCTTCACCTCGACATTAAAGATAAAACCCAGAATCTGGTAGTTTTTCCCCCAATAGCTTGGTGTTTTTCTCAATCAAACGGGAAAAACAGAACTCTAAATCTTCTCTGGCCTCAAAGGATCAATACAAAACAAGCATTTAAACCGGCCGCAAACTCATTTCGGCTCAGGGCGCGATCTCCTGAGAGTTGTACCTTTTCCTTAAAATCTAAGTTTTTTTTACTAAGTTTTCAATGTATTTTCATTGCTATTGTAGTCTGGATAGCTCATTACTACTATTTTAAAAGTTTTGGTTTTTATTCAGATGACTATTATCGAGTTGGCCTAGCAATTAAGATGGAAACTCGCGAATTATTAATATATATTCGAGATACTTTTAAAAATTTTAGTGGACAAGGTCGTCCATGGTATCCTGGTTTAATTTACGGGTTAACATTTTTAGGAGTAAAATTAGGAAAAATTTTTATGACTATGTTATTAAAGACAGCAGCATAAAACGAGTAAATTATCTCAGTAAGGGACAAACTAAAGAATAGACGAGTTTAGCGAGTGTATTAGATTTAGATAAGCTACCAGAATATAATGCAGATAATCCACAAACCTACGAATTTTCGGGTCAGAGAATCAAGAGAGGTTTGTATCGGACTTTGGATAAAAAATTAGTCAACTCAGATATTAATGGTTCTGCTAACATTGGACGTAAAAGTAAAGCCAATCTCTTTGAAAAGAGGTAGGTATTAGAGGGGCAAATGGCGCGCTCCAAGACGATACTTTATCGTGTAAAGAATCCCCCTGCGAAACACAGGCTTTGCCTGACCGCCTTACGTTGGGGTAGTTCAAAATTATTAATGTCACCTGTGAGATGTTTTCTATGATTTCCGTTGCAACTGCCGATTTATCAGTGTTACGCACCTATCTTCTAGAATTATTTGTTAAATTAGCTTACAAAGAAGGAGACTTTACCCTGTCTTCCGGTCAAAAAAGCAGTTATTATATCAATGGCAAACAGGTGACACTAAGGGCTGATGGGGCTTTGGCCATTGGTCGTTTATTATTATCGATGTTGCCCCCCAACATTCAAGGGGTTGCTGGGTTAACTTTGGGGGCCGATCCTATTGTTAGTGCAGTGAGTGTGGTGTCTGCCTATGAAAATTGCCCCATTCCAGCTTTAATTATCCGTAAACAAGCTAAAGGCCACGGAACCCAAGCTTATATAGAAGGGCCAACTCTTTCCCCAGGAGCGACTATGGTTGTCTTAGAAGATGTGGTGACAACTGGTAAATCAGCTATGTTAGCCGTAGAACGATTACGGGACGTTGGTTACACAGTTAATACTATCATTGCTTTAGTTGATCGTGAACAAGGTGGGGCTGCTTTTTATAAAAGTCAAGGGTTAACTTTTCAAGCTTTATTCTCCATTAGCGAAATACAAAAGTCCTATCAACAGTAAAGCTAGAGGAAGACTGGAAGACTGATAAGACTGATAAGTTGATTAAATACTGAGTCTGGCAAGTCTGGGGAGTCTAGGGAGAATTAAGAGTTGACAATCTCCCGTTACAATCTTTGATTTGACGGGAGATTCTTGCTTCTTTCACATTGCCTCGTAACTAGATGCTAATTTCTTAACACCCCCGTCCGACCGACTCCACAAGCTTCTTGATGCAGTCGCTCATGGGGGAAACCCCCAAGACCGCGCTGCATCGCTTTTCTGTTTCCTGGTTTCTATCTGTGAACACGGGCTGCCCGACCGCAAAAAGTATCAGTTTTTCTAGTCCCTCAAAGTTTTACATTACCAGGGATTAGTGGTAAAAACCTTCTACTTTGACTCTTCAGTTTTCTTGGTACTTGTTAGTTTTTGTTTATTCACTGGCCCACATTACTGGTCACTTGGTTATAATAATTATTGTACTCCAATCAAGGGAACATGGCAAGGGATAAAAGCATTAAAGTTAGGTTAACCGACGACGAATTTGAACGTATTACACTTTACGCTAAATCTAAAGGGTTTTCTGTCTCTGAGGTTATTCGTGATTATATTAAACGTTTACCTAAAAGGGAGACTGTTGACCGAAGATTGGAGATTGAGTAAAAATAAGCCTTTGCTTTCAAGCATTGGTCAATCTACAATCTGCGAGAATACAATCTGCAATCTGCAATTGTTTGACATGACCTTTTCTTAAACAAAATTTTCATTATAGATTTCCCAAATTTTTTTCACACCCTAATAAGGATTTTCCACAGATTTCACTAAGTTTTCCCCAGGCTTATCTAACTTTTCAACAATAAAAAACCAAATAATAGACTTGTGGGAATTCATGGGGAAAAGTATTTGCTTAATTCGTGTTTAAAAACTGATAATCACTTTTTTTGTATCCTATGTTAATATACATAGGTCAGAGGTAATTAAGTGGGACAATAAATGTATCTAGTTGTGATTACTAGGTGTTTTTATTACCTTTTTATTCTTAAGAATAAATGAGTTTGTATATCTCTTAAATCTTTATGATAATGATCAGATTTTAGCCTACTTTAAACTATGCTTTACTAAATCAAATAATACCAATTGTCTCCATTTTGTCCTTAATTATTGTTAGGAAAAACATGCAAACACCTATAGCCCTTGAAGTTGAAATCCCCGAAGAAACCTATGTTCTGCTCACAAACTTTGTTGAAAGCAATGCGCCCTTGGGATTTAATGAAGTTATTTCGTTAGCTGTTTCTAACTTTTTAATTAATCAAAAAATACCCCTAAACTCTTGTCAATCTTATCTCTCTAGTTTGTACGACTGCGCCAACAATTCACAGAAGGTTATAGAACAATGAAACCCAAAAAATTAATTCCTTTGCCTTGGAAAACAAGAGAAAGAATAAAAGCTTTTTCTCAGGTGTTTCCTGATGTTCCTTTGTTAGAAAGTCCCACCACTGGGGATCAATTATCTCAGGTGATTGATCGACTTCAACCCATCGCAAAATCAGAAAGTGCTGCTTTTTCTTTATTACGAGAATTAGATTCTTATCGGTGTTACGGTGAATAATTCAAAGGAAAATAAACCGTCTTTTTTTGAACCGGTTAACCTTTTAATTGCGGTGATTATTATCACCGTGGTTATTATTATTTCTATTTCTAACCTCACAGAAAATCCAGAAAGTCGTCAAATTCGACAAACGGCTGAAAAAAAACTGAGATTATTTGCTAGAGGTTATAGCCTTAATGCTATTAACTGCGAGGGAGTTGATAATAATAATAATGGGTGGGTTAATTGTCGGGCTGATGATCGCAAAGGAAATATGCTTTACTTAGAATGTCCCTATAATTTTCCTGAACCTGAATGTCGTTATCTAGAGAAAAATTAGTTGAATTTTAAATAAAAAGTCGCCCCCTCTCCCAAACTTCTTTCTCCCTAAAGGGAGAGGCTTGAAACCAAAATGTTTAATGTTCAATGTTCAATGTTTGGCCACCATTATACTAATCTTTTAGCATAATAAGTCCTGTAGAACCAAAATAGTATAATAGTAATAATACTGATTTTTTAGCACACTAAAATAGCAATTTAAAGATAGTAAAAAAAATGCAAACAACAGCAGATTATACTTGTGCCTTTTGTGGAGAATCTAGTACAACTTTTATAGATATTAGTGCAGGTAACTATCAATCTTATATTGAAGATTGTCAAGTATGTTGTCGTCCTAATATTCTGTATATAGAAGTTGATGAAAATACCCTCGAAGTAACTATTAATACTGACTATGAAGAGTGAGGCAAAATGATTAAACCAAAATTTTCGGTAAAATCGAGATGATCTTCTGTTTGCTGAAGTTGAACAAGTTTTGTTGAGTGTTGGATAATCGTCATTATTCAGTATCTACAGGGGAAGTAGAGGCGATCGCCTTTTTAAAATAAGCGATCGCCTGAAAATCTAAGACTCAGGACAAGGAGTCAAAGGAATCTGTTTTGTGCCAATTTCGGCAAAATCAAAGGATAAATAGGGTTCTTCGGGTGCATCAAAATCTACATCCAAATAACCTACCCAATATCCTGCTTCACCACTGCTATCTCCATCAGTAAAGACCTGGGAGAAGTCTAAATTTGCAAATGCCGATGCAATCATACCATCGTTTTTCCCTTGGGCCGAAGCAGTCAAATCTTGTTTAACCGTTTCACCTTGACTATTCTTGAAAATGATGGCGATGGGTTTAACATCATAGTCACCAAAGACAACATTAAAGAATAGGGGAGTACCTTCGGGTAATTTCTCCTTAGCTACCTTGAAGCGGAACTCAAAACCAGGAGTGTTGGGTAAAGTTTTGGGGTCACCATCAGGGAAAGAATTTCCGTAGGTGGGAGAAGTCTTATAACCGAACACTTTACCCAAAGAAAGATCCGTATAATCAGACCCTTGACTGCCCATATCTTCAAAACCGTCACCAGTGAGGTAAGTTCCAGCAACTTCGGCATCGGAACGGTTATCAAAAGGATCACCTGCATCACGGTTACTGATTTTACCATCTCCATTGAAGTCGGGAAGGAAATCATTAACAGATAAAACACCCTGACCATCAACATTAATGGCTTCACCAGAGGCAGATTTTAGCCCTGTACCATCTTTAAAACCGAAGCCATCAAAATCACCGATACGAATGGTACTAAATGCCCCAGGAATCGGTTTATTGGGGTCACAGGCTTCAATTGGGGGTTCAGGTTCACAAGGTTTAGTTGAGAGAATAGAGACATTATCTAAGGCAGGACCTTGAGGGACATCATCTTGACTAACAAAGGTTAAGGTTGTGGCCGAATCCTTTGCTGTAAAAGTCCAGGTTTTGTTTTGCCATCCCATATCTGAACCAGATTTACCAGTGGTGTCAAAGGTAAAAGTAGCAGAGTCTCCTCCTGCTGATAGTTTGAGTGATCTTTGCGTTTGGGCAACACTAGTACCAGGATTTCCTGCTAAATCAAAGGTCACTTTATAAGTTTTACCAGGAACAGTTTTGAAGGTTTGTTGAATTCCTCCAGCCGCAAGACCTGATAAATCAAGACTGCGACTTCCTTGAGAAGCTTGCCACAATGAACCGACATAATCAACATTACCTGTACTTACAGACCAATCAGCAATACCAGTGGAACCTTTAGACAAGTTAGCAAAAGATGAGTCTAGATTTTGTCCTAATTCAAAACCACCATTCTTAATTAAATTTTCTTCAGGACAATCTGGGGCAGGGGGTTCAGTTTCACAGGGTTTAGCACCAGTTGCGTTGAAGTTATCGAAGGCAAAACCCCCACCAGTGATGCGTTTTACTCCAGAAATGCGAATAAAACTAATATCCTGACCTTTATCGGGGAAACTGAAGTTATAAGGCAAAGCATCATAAGTACCAGCTACTTCACCAGCCGGGATGTTACCAGGGGTTAAAATGGTGCTAATTACCTTACCATTGGCATCTAGAGCTTCAATTTTGTATTGTTCTCCAGCATCAATATCCCAAAGTTGGCCAGAAGCACTTTGAACAGGGGTTCCAGAATAAACCACCAAAAAGTCTGCCTGTTTTTTGTTGGGGACATTATTAAACACATTGAAACCATCAGGGGCGCGAAGTAACCAGTCACCGCCTTCTTTTGTCGGTGTTTTGTCGATATCAGCAACACCTTTGCTTGTATAACCAACAACTGAAGCACGACCATCTTTACGACTTTCCAAGACAGCTTTTTTATCAATCTTTAAATCGCGATTACTATCAAATCCGAAAGTAACCACTGTTCCTTGATCGTAGTAAGAACTGGTTAAAGCAGCATTGTCAACTGGGGCTAAACCACCTGGGGTTGTTTCAAAACCAATAGTTCTGGTTGATATAAATGGCTCACAATCGCCATTGTCTGATGTAGCTGCGATTGGTGGGTTTTTATAGAGAATGCTCCAATGAGTAGTTTTCGGACCTCGTTCTTTGGTACTCGATGTAGAAACACAGAGGAAATTGTCTTCACACCCATAATTCTTGGTGTCTAAATAACTATCATCAAATCCATTCTGTAAATAAATTTCATCACTAGACATTACCGAAGTCCCAGGTTGTTTACCTGTGGCAGAAACAATAGTCCAGGTTCCTGTTCCTGCACCTCTGGTGGGGGTACTAGCAGTGGAAACACAAAGATCATTAGCTTCACATCCTCGATTTCTGGTATCTAAATAGCTACCATCAAATCCATTCTTTAAATAGACTTTGTCATTGTATAAAACAGGTGCGTCTGCTTCCTTTCCAGTAGCAGAAACAATAGTCCAACTTCCTGTTCCTGCACCTCTGGTGGGGGTACTAGCGGCTGAAACACAAAGAACATTATCTTCACATCCTCGGTTTCTGGTATCTAAATACCCTCCGTCCCCTCTCCAAAGATTGGGGATATAGTATTCTTCCCCATAGGTAACTTCGGGGTTAGTTTGAGCAAAGGCAGGTTGCCCCACCATCATTAACATCAAGGCCAACGCTATCAGTATTACCTGAAAGCTTCTCAGAATTTTCTGTTTCATGATTAATTCTCCAAAATGATTGAGTTGTTTAATGTTTCCTGCTTAGAGCAATTTTCATTTGCATAGATTACAAACGTGAGTTAGGAGTTAGGAGTTCGGAGTTAGGAGTTATAATTTTTTTAACGAGAAAATGAAGGTTTGAGACTTTTGATTTGAGTCAGTTTTCTCGAAATTTCCTTATATCGAACTCAGGTTACAAACTCAAAGAAAAATACTCCCCACACTTCCCACCCTCACTAAACTGAGATTTTGATACACCCAATTGAAAACTGCTATTAGGGCGACTGCATCAAGACGCGATCGCTTATTTTCAAAAAGCGATCGCCTAAAAATCTAAGATTTAGGACAAGGAGTCAAAGGAATCTCTTTAGTAGCAATCTCGGCAAAATCAAAGGCTAAAGTAGGTTCATCGGGGGCATCGAAATCTACATCTAAATAACCTAACCAATAACCTGCTTCACCATTGGTATCACCATCAGTAAATACTTGGTCAAACTCCAGGGAAAGATAAGAGGTTTGAATCATGCCATCTTTTTTCCCTTTCGCTGAGGCAGTAACTTCTTTAGTCACCGTATTACCATCACCACTGTTGAGAATAACCTGTACCGGTTCCACGTCAAAGTCACCCAAGACAACATTTAAGAATAAAGGAGTCCCTTGAGGCAGTTTATCTTTAGCTACCTTAAAGCGGAACTTAAATCCAGGAGTATTGGGGAGGGTTTTAGGATCACCATCGGGGAAAGAATTTCCATAAGTAGAAGAACTCTTATTAGCGAAAGCTTTACCTAAGAAAAGATCCGTATAATCAGAGCCGGTGCTACCAGTATCTTCGTAACCATCACCAGTGAGGAAAGTTCCTGCAACTTCTTCCCCAGAACGGTTGTCGAAAGGATCACCACCATCACGGTTGCTGTACTTGCCATCTCCATTGAAGTCGGGTAGGAAATCTTGGGTAGACAGAAGACCAGAACCATCACGGTTAACAGGGCCACCATAGGCTGCGGTTAACCCTTCGCCATCGCCGAAACCAAAGCCATCAAAGTCCCCGATACGAATGGAACTGAATGCCCCAGGAATGGGTTTATTGGGGTCACAGGGATTGGTTTCGGGTTCTGGTTCGGAGCAGTTTGAGAGAACAGCAACATTATCTAAGACTGGACCATAACCACTATCATCTTGACTGACAAAGGTTAAGGTTGTTGTTGAATCCGTTGCCTTAAAACTCCAGGTTTTGTTTTCCCAACCCATATTCTGATAGGATTTACCAGTAATATCAAAGGTAAACTCAGCCGACTCTCCTGCTGCTGATACCTTCATGGATTTTTGTTTTGGTCCAGAACGGGGATTTCCTGCTAAATCAAAGCTCACTTCATAAGTTTGACCAGGGACAGTATTGAAGGTTTGTTGAACTCCTCCAGCAGAACGAACCTCACCTTCTAAATCGACACTGCGAGTTCCTTCAGAAGCTTCCCATAATGTACCCATATAATCAACATCAGCCGAACTGATAGACCAGTCAGGAATCTTAGTTGAACCTTTAGGCAATCGGACAAACCATGAGCCAGCATTTGGTCCTGATTCAAAACCACCATTCTTAATTAAATTATCTTGAGAGCAATCAGGTTTACTAGGTTCGGTTTG
Organism: Crocosphaera sp.; assembly: GCF_030064895.1. Classification (GTDB taxonomy): domain Bacteria; phylum Cyanobacteriota; class Cyanobacteriia; order Cyanobacteriales; family Microcystaceae; genus Crocosphaera. Next base: position 39,692 of record NZ_JASJEB010000114.1, read on the forward strand.
GGGTTCAAGAGATGCAAAGGTTAAATTATCAATACCAATGGGATCATCTCCAATCATCTCAATGGTTTTAATCCCTTCAAGGTCACTCAAATCCAACTTAGTCAGGGCTGCGTCAGCACCGGTTGAACTGGGAAAGGCTTTGGTGTAAAGAGTTTTTCCTTGAGCATTTAATACCTTAACGTTAATCCCTTGACCCGAATCAACGTCAGCCATAGATAAACAGAGATGATCTACTGGTTCACTGAAGTTGATCGCCCGGCGATAGTTTTTGGGACGATAAGCAGCACGGGCCCCTGGTTCTGTCAAAAAGCGACCCTTAAAGTTAGCTTGATCGGAAGCAATCACTTGGTTCGCCCCAGCTTGGCCACCAAATCCTCCTTGAGATGCACCCACTGTCAGGACGTTAAGTCCTTCAAAAGAAACGGTGACACCGCCACCGGAAATGGCATTGGCCTTCCCATTTAAAGGTTCTGCTGTATCGAAGTCAATTAAAGCAGTCTTATCTCCTTCTAAACAAGCATCGGGTCCTGTAGTAGGAGGAATAACTGCGGTTGTGCCAACGGTAAAACTAGAACGGGTTTGAACGTTATAGCCACCGGCGGACCAGTTAAAATAGCTTCTTACTTCATACTCCCCGGCAGGAAGTCCTCTAAAGGTGTAAGTACCATTTTGTTTGCCTTGAGTGTAGAAATATTGACCATAGCGATTATCTGGGTTACTCGCAGGGCTAATGGTAATCCAGTCTCTGGCATTGCCAGGAAACCCAGAATAATCTACTACAATCTGCTCATTAGCTGCATAATCGGTCTTTTGGGTTTTAGCGATCGCTGTCCCTACTGCTACTGTGTAGTTGTTTAACAGTTGGTTACTAGAGGAATTGGTTTGAGCTAACGTAGGTTGTCCCACCATCATTAACATCAAGGCTAACGCCATCAGTATTACCTGAAAGCTTCTTAATAGATTTCGTTTCATGATTAATTCTCGAAAATGATTGAGTTGTTTAAGGAGCGATGCAGAGCGATCTTGAAGGTTTCCTTCTTATGGCGACTGCATCAAGAGGCGATCGCTTTTTTAATTTAGAGATGCGATCGCTGTACCTACTGCTACTGTGTAGTTGTTTAAGAGAATGCAAAGACTCCCCACACTCCCCACCCCTCCCACACTCCCTTAAAAACGGCTATAAATCACAGGATTGCACTAATTACTGGTGTTACCGAAGTTGATATCGGAGACGATTTCATCTTCACCGAGAGTAACTTTAGCAAATCCACCGCTTGGGGCAGTTTGTTTGTAACCAGAGTCCACAACTTCTCTGACAACGTAAGTTCCTGGGGCTAAATCTGTAAATTGATACAGTCCTTGGTCGTTGGTTTTCTGAGAAGGTTCGTTACTATCCAGGGTTCCATTGTTATTCAAATCGAGGTAGATAGTCACACCTGGTAACACAGGTTCTAAACCACTGGTTCCAGTAGTAGTAGTGGTTCCGCTTGTACCATTGAAAACGGCAATCAATTCATCGGTAGTGGTGAAAACCTCGGCCCGAGAGTCAATTTTTGCTAAGGGAGGAATTTTAGCTCCTGAACCGGCACCGAAAGCGGTGACGTTGACTTTCGTATTTTGCAAGGTATTGGCTTCATCTACGTAGTTGGTTTGAAATATGTTGAATTGTGGAGTTCCTTCTAAACCACCACCGGGTACACCGTCAGAAATGAACACTACATTACCTTTCCCTGTGGGTGCATTTAACCTTTGTAAGGTGCTGATGGCTAACTGTAAATCGGATTCATAGTTAGTTCCAGTACCCCGGCCGCCCCGCCCGTTAACGTAGTAAGCTCCAACCTCAAAGGAGTTGGTGGCGGTATTGGCGAAAAAGCGGTTGTAGTCCATCTTAATTGAAGAAAGAAGGTCTTCTACATCCGGTTTACCGTTGTTATTTTTATCTGCTCCAGGAGAGGTTGCTAACTGAATACCAGGGGCAACTGGGTCCATATCTACGTTACTGGCTTTATAACCAAAGCCAATAATACTTACTTTTCCTGTGTCGCCAAATCCTTGATCGATCAGTTGTTGATTTAAGGTGATAAAGGCTTTTAGTTCACCATCGAGGATACTATTGACGTTACCATCTCCATTAACATCTCCCATATTGCTACCTTGAAATCTCTCTTTGGTACTGGGGGAGAGATCGATGACGAACATTGCATAAGGAGGATTTCCAGAAATCAGGGTGGAGCGATCGCCGTCTCCATCGCTGTCATCCCATTTTAAGCCACGAATTTCACCTTTATACTCTTTGGGAGGACAAGGTGCTAAGGGAATCTGTTGGGTGCCTATTTCGGCGTAGTCAAAGGCTGTATAGGGTTCATCGGGAGCATCCAAGTCCACGTCTACTGCACCGATCCAATAACCGGGTTGTTTGCCTTTTTTGTCTCCATCTTTAAAGACTTGGGTAAATTTTAAGGGGACATAGGCTGGTTCAACGATCCCGTTACGTCCTCCTGTAACTTTCTCGGAGGCGGTTAGGGGAATAGTAAGGGTGTTACCACTAACTGCTCTGAGATTGATTTGTCCGGGTTCAACGTCATAGTCTCCGAGCATGATGTTGAAGAATAAGGGGGTGCCTTCTGGTAGTTTATCTTTTTCTACTAAAAAGCGGAATTTAAACCCGGGTTGGTTGGGTAGGGTTTTGGGATCGCCATCAGGAAAGGGTCGACCATAGGTGGGGGAGGTCTTATAACCGAAGGATTTTCCTAAAGATAGGTCGGTATAGTCGGAGCCGGTACTACCATCATCGATGTAGTTATGACCCTGGAGATAGGTCCCTGCTAGTTCTTTATCGGAACGGTTATCGAAGGGATCTCCTTCTCCTCGGTTACTGATTTTGCCATCTCCGTTAAGGTCGGGCAAAACGTCTCCTGTGCTGATAATACCTTTATTATCAGCGTTGATGGCTTTGCCATCGGAGCCAACATAGCCTTTTCCTACACCATAACCAAAGCCATCTACATCGCCAATGCGGATGAAGTCAAAGGCGTTAGCAAGGGGGGTGGGGTTACACTGTGCTTCGGTTGCTGCTTGGGCTAATGCTGGAACTGGAGATACCAGCACTGACATAGCACCTAACAACATTACCATTAGTAATGCAATCAGTTTCTTTTTCATTATTAACTTAGTGGTTGTACTAGGCATTGGACTATTTACTTATTAGAAAAACTAATAAGTGTTGTACACAGAAATTTTGACGGCTTATAAAAGTCAAAAAAGCCTAAATTGTTCTAACTTTTGAGGGTAATTTTTTTACTTATTCGTTAGACAAGAGGATATTATCATGGATTGGATTTGTACAAAATAAGTTTATGAAAATTAACTTCTTATTTCTTCTGTTTTTAAGTTGATTATCAACGATAATATTTAACAATATAGGTTTTATTTAACTTATTCTTAAATTATTAAGGTCACCAAATTATAACAAGATTGATTTTCCTCACAAAAGGATACTACTTAATGATATGATGCACAGTTGCTTAAAAAACTGTTTTTCGAGTGAGTTTTAAGAGAATTTTAGGGTATATTCCCATAGCGTAATACACCAAAATCTTGGTTTTTGGTGCGTTACAGCATAAAAATGATATGATGGTTGGTTCAAAAGAACTTTTTGTGTTCAGCGTTCAGCTTTTGAATGAAAAAAATTGATCAATACTTTTCCAATTAAGCAAAATTAGGTTATAGTAAGCTTTAAGGATTAAAGGTCTTCCCAAAAGTAGTCAAAACCCATTGATTACTTATCTTTGAGTTCAAGCTTTGTTTGTCTCATATTTCTGATTAGGAACCTCTGGCGTTCCTGGGAGGACAGTTAGTGACAACATGAAAACCTTAGCCAATGATTGACAATCATTTATTGCTTAAATAACAATGACAAATAATGGATTTAGAGTAAATAGAGGACTCAAAACCATCTCACAATTAAAACCCTCAAAATATGAAGCACAAGACCATGAAACTTACGAAAAAATGAGACAATTAACTCTATCTTATTCTACAGAAGGGTTAATTCGGTCTCAAAAATGTTTGATAAGATCAGGTCAATTAGGACTTCATAGTGCTTGTAGCATTATTAATCCAGGAGTTTTATATAAAGATAATCAATTTTCGATGCTGTGTCGTGGGGAACCCGATGCAACAGTATGGTTTGGAGATTTTTTGGAACGTCAGGCAACACCGTTATGGTGTACTTTAGACAATAATTTTAATGTAAAAACTAACTTTCCTTTAACCTATTCAGAAATTCCTGCAAACAGTCGTCCAGAAGACTGGCGTTTGTTTGAATATAATGGCAAAATTTACAGCAATCATAGTATTTATACCTTACTAGATAGAGAGCGATGGATTATCCGTTCTCGTCCTGGTATTGGTGAGATTAATCTTGATAAGAAAACTATAGAATTACGTTGCATACTCGAACCTCCTTTTGAACCTTCAAGAGAAGAAAAAAATTGGAGTTTCTTTGTTCATGAAGGGGTTTTGATGTGCATTTATTCTTTCAATCCTTACATCATTTTAGAGGTAGATTTAGAAAAAGGAACCACTCATAAAATATTAGAAGAAAACCTTACCTATCAATGGTACGACAAGAAAAAGTTTGTGGGAAATAGTGCTAATGTGGTTTCCTGGGATGATGAACACTATATCACCTTTGTTCATGATTTTCTGGAACCCAAACATGAACAAAGAAACCGTGCATATATGCAATATGGGGTTCTGATTAGCAAAAAAACTCTCTTACCCACCAACATTATTCCTCGTCCCTTAGTGATGGGAGGAGACGAACCGGGGAGACATCCTGGGGTGCATTATACCAGTTCTCTAATTAACCGAGAGGATGGATTATATGGGTTTTACGGACAGGGAGACACCCATATTGGACTGGTGGTGTTTAATAAAAGTCCTCTCAATCAATTATTTGCACAATATCCAGTATACAGTCAAAATAACGCATCTTTAGGAATATGTAGGGGAATTGATCCCAGAAAAGGAATTATTGTTTCCTTTCCTAGAAATGGTTTAAACTGGGTACGTTATTGTCTCGAACAGTTAACAGGGTTACGAACCGCCGGACGACTGAAACTGATAGAAGAGGGGGACTTAGGGGTTTATAGAACTCATCATGTTCTAGAATCAGATATGGCCGAATCTTGTTATTGTCCTTTTTATGACTCGGATGGTAAACCCTTACATCAAAAAGTTGTTTTAATTATTAGAGATTATCGCGAGTCCTTTCTAAGGATGACGAAAAACAAACAAGATACTACTCCTACAGCGCAACAAATTAAAGACGGAGATATTTTTCACTTTAGGGACTATTTTAACAATCTTAAAGCTTATGATGAATTTAAGGGGGAAAAACTATTAGTTTATTATCCTAATCTTGTTAGTGATTTCTCAGAAATGATCAAGATTTTAGAGTTCTTGGGAGTGAGTTACGATCTCAATAATTTTGACTTAGAATATCATCGTCAACAATCCTTAGATTTGTATGATATTCAACACAAATCTTATACCAAAGATAATCTTTATGATTTTACTTTCCATCAAAGTCAAGTCGACGCTGATGTTATTGAAGCGATAGATGATTTTGTGGACAAAAACTATCGAGATTTAGCCCAGAAATATTTACAATTATAAGAGGATAACATGAGCATCATTAATCCTCCACCTGGAAATTATCACGGTCATAGACCAGCATCCAGATTGGGTTCTTCCAAGTATCAGACCCAAGATGATACTACTTATAAACAGATGAAACAATTAACCTTGTCTCATTCAAAGTCAGGTCTAATTCAAGTTAAAAAAAGTTTAATTCAATCCGGTCAATTAGGAAATGATACTGCTTGTAGTATCATTAATCCAGGTGTATTATATAAGGATAATCAATTCTCTTTACTTTGTCGTGGAGAACCCGATGAACAAGTCTGGTTTGGGGATTTTTTAGCTTGTCAAGCAACACCGTTGTGGTGTACCTTAGACAATGAATTAAACCTTACCAATAGCTTTCCCTTGAGTTATCAAGACATTCCCCCAAGAAGTCGTCCCGAAGATTGGCGTTTGTTTGAATATCAGGGCAAACTATACAGCAATCATAGTGTTTATACTATCTTAGATCGCGATCGATGGATGATTCGTTCTCGTCCAGGAATTTCAGCAGTTGATTTGCAAAGACAAAAACTAGAATTATGCTGGATGTTAGACCCTCCTTTTGAACCTTCTCCAGAGGAAAAAAACTGGAGTTTTTTTGTTCATAATGGGTGTTTAATGTGTCTTTATTCTTTTAAACCCTATATCCTTTTGGAAATCGACCTAAAACGGGGAACAGTTTATAAAATACTAGAAGCAACTCTAGCTTATCAATGGTACGATAAGGGGAAATTTGTGGGGAACAGCACCAATTTAGTCTGCTGGGATGATGATTACTATATCATGTTCATTCACGATTATTTGGAACCTAAAAATGAGCAAAGAAATCGTTCTTATATGCAGTATGGCATCTTAATCAGCAAAAAAACTCTTTTACCTACCCATGTCATTCCTCGACCTTTAATAATGGGAGGAGATGAACCTGGCCGACATCCGGGGGTTCACTATACTAGTTCATTAGTTAACCGAGAGGATGGACTATATTCCTTTTATGGACAAGGAGATAGTCACATCGGGATGGTACTTTTTAATAAGGATAAACTGGCTGAATTATTTGAGCAATATGCTGTCAGTTTAGCTACAACTACCTTGAGGTAATAGTTAGAAAAATTTAAGGAACAAAATATGCTTATTTCTGATGAATACAAATTTATTTTTATCCATATTGGTAAAACCGGTGGAACCAGTGTAGAAAAAGTCCTCTGTGATTATCTAAATTTAGATTTTAAGGTAACTAAAAAGAGTCCCGAGGGGAAATGGTGGAAACATATTTGGGCCCAAGGTATGAAAAAATATGTTGGGGAGGAAATTTGGAATAATTACTTTACTTTTGCCTTTGTCCGTAATCCCTATGATATGATTTTGTCTCTTTATTCCATGTATACTCAATATCCTGAATATACCAATCCCCAAAAATATCCGAGACTTTATCATCCTTGGAACCAATATAAAAGTTTTGAAGACTTTATTTTGAGTATGGGAAAGCGTCAACATGAACCCAATGAAAAATGGCGATTACAACTTAATAAATTGGGTGTGAAAGGAACTATGAACTTATGGTATAGTATTGAAAACTTACAAAGTAGTTATTTAACCAATAGTTGGAAAGGAAAAGAGCATGGTAAAGGCGAAATTTTAGTTGATTTTGTCGGACGATATGAAAATTTATCCCAAGATTTTCATTATGTATGTGAGAGGGTTGGATTGCCTAAACTTGAATTAGTTCAACATGGGGCAACTCGACATAAACCCTATCAAGAAATGTACACAGAACAGATGAAAAAAATTGTTTATAATCATTCTTCTGTTGATATTGAAAGGTTTGGTTACTCGCTGAAAAATCAACTTATTAGTTAATAAATTAACAGCAAAAAATTGCTATATTTTAAGCTAATAAATATTTCCACTTCTCCCATTCTTCAATTCTTCCCGTAAATCACTGCAAAGTTATTTAACCACTAATTGCTCAATTATTTGGAGTTAGAAAATCATGAAAGTTATTGATGCTAAAGGAATAAAAAAAATTAACCGTCAAAAAGGGATTATTGTTTCTTATCCCAGAAATGGTTTAAACTGGGTTCGTTATTGCATTGAATATTTTTCTGGACTACAAACACCCGGTAAAACAAAAATTTATGACCAGGGTAAATTTGCTGTTTATCGAACTCATAATGTTAAGCGGCCTGGTCCTCGGAGTTCTTGTTATTGTGCTTTTTATGATCATGATGGTAAACCCATCCATAAAAAGGTTCTTTTATTACTAAGAGATTATCACGAATCTTATATTAGGGTTGCCAAAAGAAAACAAAATGGAGTAGTTCCCACAGCAGAAGAAATTAGAAATGGGAAGATTTTTAACTTTAAAGACTACTTTGAAAATCTAAAAGCTTATGATCAATATTCAGGGACAAAAATGATTGTTCGTTATCAGAATCTTGTCAAAGATTTCTCCGAAATTACTAAGATTTTAGACTTCTTTGGTTTTTCCTATGATTTAAGCAATTTTGATATAGAAGAACACCGTCAAAAATCAATAAATCTGTATGATACACAACACAAATCCTATAGTAAAGATAATCTTTATAATTTCACCTTCCATCAATCTCAAGTAGACCCCGAGGTCAATAAGGCCATTGATGAATTTGTTGATGCAAATTATAAAAAGTTAGCTGACAAATATTTACGCTTAGGTTAAGAAACCGTCAGGATGGACGGGTTCTAAGAAGGATTAAAACAGATTCAAACAACCAATTATGCTCATTTCTCACGAATACAAATTTATTTTTATCCATATTGGCAAAACCGGTGGAACCAGTGTGGAAAAAGTCCTCTGTGATTATCTAAATCTGGATTTTGAAGTAACTAAAAAGAATCCAGAGGGAGAATGGTGGAAACATATTTGGGCCAAATACATGAAACAATACATTGGTGAAGATATCTGGAACGATTATTTTACCTTTGCTTTTGTTCGTAACCCTTTAGATATGATTCTCTCTTTGTATTCCATGTACACCCAATATCCGGAATACACCAACCCAGAACAACATCGCGATTTATATCACCCTTGGAATCAATATAAAGACTTTGAAGACTTCATTTTGAGTATGGGGGAACGCAAACATGAACCCAATGAAAAATGGCGATTTCAACTGGATAAGTTAGGGGTGAAAGGCACTATGAATCTATGGTATGGTATCGAAAACCTACAAAGTAGTTATTTAACCGATAGCTGGAAAGGGAAAGAAAATGGCAAAGGAGAGATTCTCATAGATTTTGTTGGTCACTATGAAAATTTATCTCAAGATTTTCATTATTTTTGCGAACAAGTTGGACTCCCCAAACTTGATTTAATTCGTCATGGTGCAACTAAACATAAACCTTATCAGGAAATATACACCGAGAAAATGAAAGAAGTTGTCTATGAACACTCATCCATAGATATTGAACGTTTTGGTTACAAATAATCGTTATTCTTCAGTATCTAGAGGAGAATTAGAGGCGATCGCAATTTAAGAAAGCGATCGCTTAATTGTAACCGCTATCCTAAAAAAAGAATAACCCTTAATGCTACTAGAAAACCTTTTTGCAAGAGGTATATTGAAGAGAAATAAAATATAATTATACATAGTCTTTTAAAAATAAATATGGACCCAGCAGAGTACCTAGCATTTGTTCCTCTCTTGTTTTACGGAATTGCTTTAGCAGACCTACTAGGACAGTGGCGACGTTTTTTTGACAGGAATTATTTTTATTTTCCCTATTTCTTGACCACTATTATATTCACAGAAGCAGGGGTTTGGAATGTATATCAATATCTCGAAATCGTCTCTCGTTTAGAAGGTGTTTCCTATGCACAGTATTGGTTGTACCTCGTGCAGCCGATCATTTTTCTGCTTACGGTGAGCGCATTAACCCCAGAATTTGAAATCAAAGATACCGAATCTTACTTCAAAGAACGGCTTTCTCTGGTGTACGGACTCCTAGCCATATTTATTTTTAGTCATTTTTTTAGCGGATTTAGCTCAATGATAGCTGTGTCTTTTCTCAAATATACTCGAATTATCCTCGCTTTCCTTAGTATCATAATCGCCTTCATAAAAAGGATTTGGCTTATCTATCTGATGGCAGTTATAGCAGTCGCCAAAGCTATTAGGACATTTTTCTGTTCCCTGTTCCCTGTTCCCTGTTCCCTTAAAATATAATTTATGTGTCCTAACTAGCCTGTCTATTGCTATATCTGGTTCTTAAGTCTATTGCTAAGAATAACCTATAGTTGAATCTTCTGAAATCCCTAACCTAAAGGGAAAATTTTTTGTCTATTTCTGTAAATCATCCCTTAATAATGCAACGCCCTAAAACTGAAACGCAAATCAACAGCCCTTCGGGCGAGGCAGAAGGCAGGGAGCAGGAGGCAGGAGGGAAGATTTTTAGTTAGGGTTTGCTGAAAAAGTTACTAAAAAATTTATGCTACTTTTGACAAAGAATTTTCTAACAAATTAATAAGTTTAACTACAGAAAAATGGTTTAACAGGGATGTCAAAAGAAGTCCCCATCTATAAATTCTAAAAGAATACCCAAATTTTAGATGGGGATGAATTTTGACCAATATATTAACGTGCAAAGCACAACCTTGCTTAGATGATTTG
>NZ_JASJEB010000115.1 GCF_030064895.1 Crocosphaera sp.
ATAATTGAACTACCCCAACTTTAGAAGTTGGGGATTCTTTACACGATAAAGTATCGTCTTGGAGCGTCCAAAAGCCCCTCTAATACCTCTCTCTTTTCAAAGAGATTGGCTTTACTTTTACGTCCAATGTTAGCAGAACCATTAATATCTGAGTTGACTAATTTTTTATCCTTACTCCTATACAAACCTCTCTTAATTCTCTTGCCTGAAAATTCGTAGGTTTTTGGATTATCTGCATTATATTCTGGTAGATTATCTAAGTCTAATGCACTAGCTAAACTGGTATAGGATTCTTCTTGTTCAATGTAACTAATCCCATATCTTTTACACAAGTAGGCTAGTTGTTCTCTGAGAGCATGAAAAGGAATTTGAACGAAGTTTTGATTATTGACTTTGCCAATGTTAATCCTCGTTTTCCACCCTTCATTAACTCCTACAATTAAGGTTCCTAACTTATGCTCTAGACAGTAATTAATCACTAATCTCGCTGTCTTTTTCAAGTAATCATTTACCTGATTAGTTCGCTTTAAGATTAACTTGGCCATTTTATTAGTTAATCTTTTGATACCGTGTAAATCCTTCAGACACTGTAATTTACTTAGCTGCTTATTGTACCATTGGTTCATTGATTTTAGTTTTCGTCCATCCACGAGGAATGACGACCCTTTTGTATCAATTGCTGCTACTAAATTATTCAGTCCTAAGTCTAGGCTTAAGCATTGATTTTTATCTATATTTTCTACTATTTCCTCGGAGATTTCATAAACAAATTGAGCGACAAAATAGCGACCGTTATATTTAGGAATAATCCTAAACTCATGAATCTTTTTCCCCTTTATCATAGGAGGTATTGAGAATTTAAACGCTTTAAAGGTTTTCCCTGTTTCCTCTCTATAGTTTTTTCTAAACTTGTTAGAAACAGAAAATTGTATTGCTCCTTCTTTGATATTGGGTTGAGGATAAACTAAAGGAAAATAACCTTCTTTTTTGAGATAATGAGGTAAGGATATTCTGGCTGCTAATTTTCCTTCTTTTTTTCTTTCTAGTAGCTTAAAAAACCCTGACATGGCTTCATCAACAGACTTGAGACATTGCTGCGCTACTTGAGAATATAACAAACCATAATTCTCATTATCTTTGCAATGATGATAATTCGATTCATAAGCCAAGAAACGATTTTCAGCAAAAAAGAACTGTCTAACAGTATATAGTCCCACATTATACATATTTTTGGCTAAACGACATTGATAGCGCAGTATTTCATACTGCTCTGCTGTTAAACCTCGAATTTGTATCGATTGCGTGACTAACATCGTCAAGATTCATGATACACTCTTGCTCATATTATAACATATCAGTAAGATATAGAACGTGATTATTTTTAATGGACGCTTCGCGGTTTATATTTTGGTCGGTCATTCATCCCCACCTTATAGAAGGATGGGGTATTCTGCCCGACATTAGGATAAATTAAAAGGTGGAGAGTGGCTAGAGGTCATTATCGCTTCAGTGGAGGAAGGAAATTAATAGAAAATGTAATTGTAACCCATAGACTATAATTTATGCTTTAACTTATATTATCCTTAACATAACCATTATGCTTGTTGCAGCCTGGAAGGCTGTATTACTGTATTTAAGTAAGAACCATGAAGAATTTAATCGTTGCTACCAGTAATCCAGGTAAATTGCAAGAAATGCAACAATACTTAACAGGATTAAACTGGAAATTGCAATTAAAACCCCCTCAACTGGAAATTGAAGAAACCGGTCAAACCTTCGGAGAAAATGCTATTCTTAAAGCCTCCCAAGTAGCCAAAGAATTAGGAGAATGGGCCATTGCCGATGATTCTGGATTAGCTGTTGAAGCTCTTAATGGCGCACCAGGACTTTATTCTGCGCGATATGGTACTACAGATGAAGACAGAATTAATAGAGTTTTAAGAGAATTAGGAGACAATGAAAACAGACAGGCCAAGTTTGTTTGTGCCATTGCGATCGCTCGTCCCGATGGTTCTGTTGCTCTAGAAACCGAAGGTATTTGTACTGGAGAAATCCTAAAAACCACTCAAGGAATCGAAGGGTTTGGTTATGATCCCATTTTCTATGTTCCTCAATATCAACAAACCTTTGCCCAGATGACACCGAAACTGAAACGAGATATATCCCATCGAGGTCAAGCTTTTGCCCATATTTTACCCCAATTAAAAGAATTATCTGCATAATTCAGAGGACTTAGACAAATCCAAGTCCCCAAACAGTTTAAATCGCTTCGAGATTGCTTTCTCCAGTACGAATGCGGATAATTTGTTCAACAGGAGAAACAAAAATCTTGCCATCTCCAATTTCTCCTGTACGTGCTGCCCCTATCAGCTTTTCAGTCACCATTTCCACATCCTTATCCTCAACAACAATTTCCACCTTCAATTTTTGCAGAAATTCTACCGTATATTCTGAACCGCGATAACGTTCAGTTTGTCCTTTTTGCCGTCCAAACCCCCGAACCTCAGAAACTGTCATACCAACAATTCCCGCATTGACTAAAGCGATCTTTACTTCGTCTAACTTAAAGGGGCGGATAATCGCTTCTACCTTTTTCAAAGTGGGTTACTCCTCGTAATCTAGGTTTACTCGTGTCTACTATAGATAGAAATTCCCACCCAGTTGCCCATAAACCCTAAGATTTTTAAGCATTGATGAGTATTGATCCTCGCAACATAGAAACCCAGTTAAAACACCCATCTTATCCCCTACATATTTTCCATACAGTCACCTCCACCAATCAAGTGGTTTGGGACTTATTGGCAGAGGGAAACCCTTTCCCTGTGATGGCGATCGCTGCTCAACAAACAGCAGGAAGAGGACAATGGGGTAGAAACTGGGTTTCTGCGGTAGGAGGACTTTATCTATCCATCGGTCTAAACTTGCAGATAACAGCCCAAAATGCCCCCCATTTAACCCTCTTCAGTGCTTGGGGTATTGCTGAAAATTTACGTAATTATGGGCTACCTGTAAAATTAAAGTGGCCCAACGACCTTATTTTGCAAGGGAGAAAACTAGGGGGAATTAAAAGCGAAACTCGTATTAAACAAGAGATCATTACCAACTGTGTGATTGGTATTGGCATTAATTGGTGTAATCAAGTACCAGATCCAGGGATTACCATCCAATCTTACTCTAAAACCCATTATATAGACAGTTTAGAAACCTTAGCGGCCATTACCATCAATGGAGTTTTTCGGGGTTATCACTATTATTTGAGCAATGGAATTGATAATTTACTGAGAAATTATATAGAAATCTTGGATAGTGTCGGGCGTAAAGTTATCATTGAAGGGATGACAGGAACGATCGTCGGTGTTAGCACTCAAGGAGAGTTAAGGGTTTCTTTGCAGGCCCCAGGGTCCAAAACCACCCTGAAACTACCACCAGGAACCCTATCCCTTGGTTATGGACAAGGGGAGGGAATAACCTAGCTCAATGACAATTAACAAGAGGAAGGTGTAAGATTATGCAAATGCAAGCGATTTATATTCCCCACTTACTCAACGCCCCCAATAGAACCCAAACCCTTCTTTTTGATGATTTTATCCCTGAATTGGAAAGTTTAACTCCCTTTCGTGGAAAAATGACAGTTCGTCACGGAGGAACTTTTTTGGAAGTAGGTGTTAAAGGAGAAACCATTATTACTTTAACCTGCGATCGCTGTTTACAACAGTATAATCGTCGTCTTGGTTTAGATACTTCTGAAATTATTTGGTTAGATAAAGATGCAGAGTTACCACAAAATTACCCTCAAGAAAGGGAAGTTTCTTTGGAAGATTTATCAGAAACTTTGTCGCCAGACGGACATTTTGATCCTCAAGGTTGGCTTTATGAACAATTATCTTTGGCGGTTCCTTTAAGAAAATTATGTGGCAAAGATTGTCAACCACCAACGATAAAAACAAAGGAAAATAAACCAATAATTGATAGTCGTTGGTCTGGTTTAGAAGCGTTAAAACGGCAATTACAAAATTAAGTAATATCCCGTCGTTAGCGACGGGTTTAAAGTGATTTTACAAAAGTTAAATTAAGGTTAATAATGGAGTATGAATGGTGAATAAAATTGATAAAATTGCTCTTTTTGGCGGCACTCATGGTAACGAAATAACAGGGGTTTATTTAGTCAAAAAATTCATTAAAAATCCTGATCTTCTTCAACGTTCAAACTTAAAAGTATTACCTTTTTTAGCTAATCTTCAAGCAATTAAATTACAACAAAGATATGTTGAAACCGATCTCAATCGATGTTTTGCACCAGAAGATTTAGAGAATTTAGATACTATTCTCTACGAACAACTACTAGCGAAAAATATTCATAAAAAAATCCAGGAAAATCAAGTTAATTTTTTAATTGATCTCCATAGTACAACGGCCAATATGGGGTTAACTATTATTCTTTCTGATACTAACCAGTTTCATCTAGAATTAGGTAGTTATTTAAGTTTAATTGAGCCTGAAATTAAAATACTACACTATGCTTCCGCGCAAAAAAATCAATTATTAAGGAGTAATATAAAACTAGGGATAACCCTTGAAGTGGGTTCAGTTCCTCAAAATGTTTTGAATGCAGACTTATTTATGAAAACCGAAAAAATTATTTATAACTTATTAGATTATTTAGAAAAGTTTAATCAAAATAAAATTGAGAAAAAAAGTCATAATTTAGTTTTTTATGAAGTGTTTAAAACCATTGATTATCCAAGGGAAGAAGGTGATATAATAGCTATGATTCATCCTAATTTACAATCTAAAGATTATGAACCCCTTCATCCTGGTGATCCTTTATTTATTACTTTTGATGGGGAAACTATTAATTATGAGGGAAATGCTACAGTTTATCCTGTTTTTATTAATGAAGCAGCTTATTATGAAAAAAGTACCGCTATGTGTTTAACAAGAAAACGAGAGAGTTATGTGACATTTAATTAAAGTCACATTTGTTTTCTTATTTCCCTTGTACAATACCGTTCTAACTAAAGAGCGGGTGACGCGATTCGAACGCGCGACATTCACCTTGGCAAGGTGACGCTCTACCACTGAGCTACACCCGCATTTTTCTATGCTATACTCCAGTATTGCATAGGATTACTACAATGTCAACCCTCAATCAAAGAAGCACGACGTTGATCTAACCACTGTTGTAAAATAATGGTAGCAGCCAGGCGATCGACTAAGCCTTTATTGTGGCGGGAATACTTTTTTTGAGCCTTTAAGTGCGTTTCTGCTTCAACAGATGTCAGTCTTTCATCTATGTATTCTATGGGCAATTCTAGGGCTTTGGAGATGCGTTTAGCGAACTTTTGGACTTGTTTGGCCTGAAACCCGATGCTTCCATCCATACAGTAAGGAAGACCGATCACTAATATTTGTACTTCCCGTTCCTTAACCAATGCTTGTAACTTTTGTACGTCTTGAAGGAAAGATTGACGTTCAATGGTGGTTAACCCTGTAGCAATTAATCCTGTTCCGTCGCATCCTGCCACCCCAATGCGTTTTTTACCTACATCTAAACCCAGTGCAGAAATTCGGTGCATAGCATAATTAATTAACAATAACACTATTTTAATGGTGATATGGAAAGAATTGTTCAAGATACCCCAATAGAAACTTTAAACCAGTCGCTTTTACTGACGTAAACTTTTATGCTGAGCAACTTTTGCAGATTTAATATCAAAAAAAATCATCCATTTTGACTGTTAACTAAAGCCACTCCATGAGAAGTACCTAAACGGGTTGCACCCGCTTCTATTAAAGCATAAGCTTGCTCCAAAGTCTTGATTCCTCCTGATGCTTTAATACCCACTTTTCCCTCAACTATTTTACTCAGAAAACGCACATCCGATACTGTTGCACCCCCAAACCAACCGCTACTGGTTTTTAGATAGTTTACTCCTGCATCCATACAAATTTCTGCTGCTAAACGTTTTTCTGTATCTGTTAATAAATTAGTTTCTAAAATAACTTTAATTGTTTGCCCTGTTGCTTCAAAAATAGCAGAAAATTCATTATAAATTGCCTCATAATTTCCTGCTTTTAAAAACCCTAAATTAATCATGATATCCAATTCAGTAGCACCATTTTCTGTAGCTTCTTGGGCTTCATAAAGTTTAGTAGATGAAGTATTTGCCCCTGTTGGAAACCCAATAACACTACAAACATTAATCTTTTTATCATAAACTAATTTAACCGCTTGAGAGACAGCACTCGGGTAAACACAAACCGTAGGAAAGCTAAAATATTGTGCTTCTTTACAACATTGTTCTACATCTTCTGGGGTAGCAGTTGGTTTGAGTAATGAATGATCAATATAAGTAGCAATATCAATGGTTACATCTTTTTCTATCATCTCAATATTCCAATAAGTTACTTAACTTGTCAATTTTAAAACATAAAATACCTAATGATTAAAAATCTTTGTTCTTTTTTTATTTTTAAGAGTAATTGAAACCTAATATTTTTATTATTTTTAAAACTAAATTTTGGGATTTTTCGGACATCAAAAGTAAAATAATATCTTAACAAAAATCTTAAAAAATATCAAGAATTTATCCTTAATTTTTGGGAACTCACTATTGATGAATTTCGTCCTTAAGTAGTAACAACAGGCTATTATTAAATTCATTTTATGGAGATAAGCCATGAAATCATCAATTATTGCCATTTTAGGATTGCTTAGTTCCTTTCTCTTGAACCCGGAAGTTAAAGCAGCTAACCCGGATCATATCCAACAGTTATTATCAACTCGAGAATGTCAAGGTTGTGACTTATCTGGTGCCGATCTTACCGCCGCTCATTTAATCGGTGTAGACCTCAGAGATGCTAACCTAAAAGGGGCTAATTTAACCGAAGCTAACCTAGAAGGAGCAGACTTAACAGGAGCTAACCTAGAAGGAGCAAATCTTACTTCTTCTATGTTAACCAATGCTACTCTTAATGATAGCATTCTTGACAGTGTTAACCTCACTAAAGCCATAGTATATGATGTTGATGTGTATGGTGCATCTATGATTGCTTTAACAATCGATGAAGCAGAGATTTTTCACACAGGAATTAGTGTGGGAGGAAAATTACCTGAATAGTTTTTCATCTTTCTTTTATCTATTTTTTGCTGTTTCTCTCTAATTAAATACGTATTTAAACTATGTATTGACAAATTCAAAAAACAGTAATATCTTTTCCTAGTAAGTAATAATTAGTGATTTGGATACTTACAAACTCATCTTAACTTCTCCACACTCTTTAATGGTTTGTTGAAATTTTAAACAAAATAGTTTACTATCATAGAAGTTTTCAGAATATTATATATTTTCTCATGGCGGTTCAACAAAATCAGACAAATAAAGGATTAAACATCGGAACCTTAAAACGAGTACATCATATTGCTTTGAATGTGAAAAACATGACAGTTTCTCGTCACTTTTACGGTGAAATCTTAGGACTACATGAACTAACAGGAGATGAAGTTCCTAGTACCCTCAAAAATTTAGTTTCTCAAGGAAAAGTGGCTAATTTTGTAACCCCAGATGGTTTAGTATTAGACTTATTTTGGGAACCCGATTTATTGCCACCTAATGCCGATCCTAAACAACAGTTTACCAGAGCGAATCATTTAGCATTTCATATCGATGCTAACTTGTTTGATGAAGCTTTAGAAGTATTAAAAAATAACAAGATAACAATTGATCACGGACCAGTGATCCGTCCCACTGGAAGAGGAATTTATTTTTACGATCCCGATGGTTTTATGATAGAAATACGATGTGATCCTATACACTAATAAATTTATAACTGTCATTCCTAAGTACGAAGAATTTCTTTAACCTTATAATAGTAATTACAACAGCTTTAGTTAACTATTTAATCCAATCCTAACATAAATTTAAGACACAAACTAATTAAAACTGACTGTAATATTAACAAAAGAAAAATCCCTACTAAACCAAGCAAAAAATAGCGACGAATTAAAGCAATTAACCCCTTTACTACTGCGCGAGCAATAGTTTGCTCTAACCCCTCATTCGTCATGACTTTATAGATAATTTTTTCTACTTCATTATCAACTTTTCTAGCGAGGGAACGTCTGCGTTTTTTGTTGGAAGAGTCCATAATAATTAGTCAGTCAATAGTCTTGCTTTTCTATACTATCTTTGATATCATTTAAGTCAATATAACGATCCGTTGCATTGCGTAATTCTCTAGCGATCATTCCCTCTGTAGAAACAACAGTAATATGGGTATTTTTAGAGCGTAATAATTCGATCGCCCGTTCAAAGTCCCCATCTCCACTAAACAAAATAACCCGATCATACTGATCAACAGTATTAAACATATCGACAACAATTTCAATATCAAGGTTAGCTTTTTGGGAGTATCTTCCCGAGGTATCATCGTAATATTCTTTTAAAATTTTTGTTCTGACTGTATATCCCAAGCTAATTAAAGCATCACGAAACCCTCTTTGATCCTGAGAATCTTTTAAACCAGTGTACCAAAAAGCATTAATTAAAGAAACGTGGGGATCATTAGTAAAATAGTCTAAAACTCGTCTAGGATCAAAAAACCAACCATTTTTTTGCTGAGCATAAAACATATTATTACCGTCAACAAATATAGAAAGACGCTCTTTCTGACACATACAACTATTCGTAGCATCCATAAAATTGAGACCTAAGTATAAATAAAAATAAAGAATAGATAAGCAGCTTAATTGTTTAAATTAGTAAGGTTACTTAACTGAAATTTTACCTTAAAACTTTACAACTTTGTAGTAAGGATTATATTTAAGTTAATCTCAGTAATTACCCTTTAACTAAGTAGGAACACCAATCACTCCAACCCCCAGGATACAATTTTGCCCTCTTTATCCCCACTGATTCCATAGATAAAAGATTGACACAAGCAGTAACCCCAGAACCGCAATAGACAATTATTTCCTCAGACCCCTGAAAATTAGCCCATAAGCCTCTTTGTTCCACTTCAGGTAGAATGCAGCCTTCTTCGTTAGTAACACCCTTCCAGGGGGAATTAACCGCGCCTGGAATACTGCCAGCGATAGGATCAATGGGTTCTCTTTCTCCTCGATAGCGATCGCTGTCCCGTGAATCGATTACAATAACATTGTCTAAGTCTTTGCGTTGTTTTAGGGTTTCAATATTCACCAACCAATCATGACGGGGTTGGGGGAGAAAATTCCCTGATTTTGGCGATGGAGTGGTATTATCCACAGGGTAATTATTGCCTTGCCAACCTGGCCAACCCCCATCTAAAACAGCTACTTTTTCGTGGCCAAAGTAACGTAATAACCACCATAAACGGGCTGCAAAAGCGAACCGGAGGTCATCGTAAGCAATAACTAAAGTTTCCCCCAATATAATCCCCATAGACTCTAATTTTTTCGCAAAAGTAGAGGCATCAGGTAAAGGGTGACGGCCACCGTGGGTGGTAACGGGAGAAGATAAATCTTGATCTAAGTTTAAATAATAAGCTCCTGGGATATGACTGATCAGATATTGTTCATATCCCCAGTTAGCATTTCCTAGACGGAAGCGACAATCAATAATAACAAGGTTAGGGTTAGAGAGTTGACCAGCGAGCAATTCACTGGAAATAATAGGATTAATATTAGACATGATAATATTGTATCCCGTTGAGCTTAGGGAAGGGAAAATTTTTTGATAATTAATAAGCAGTTGCGCTCATTGTCCTTGCGCTCATAACTTAATTGAGCAGCGATTTTTTGTAAAATAGGAAGTCCTTGGCCATGACCAGCAAAACGGTTATCCTTATGAGCATTAGCTTCGAGAAATGCTTGTAAGTCAAAAAATGGTCCAAAGTCCCAAATCCTCATTTCTAAGCTCTCAGGCGTTAGTTTGATTTCAATTTCTACAAAAACATCCCCAGAAACATCCTTATGGGCGTGACGAACTGCATTAGTAAAACCTTCTGCTAGAGCTAGTTGACACTGCAACCACTCTTTTTTAGGTATCCACGGTTGATTTATTTTGTCAAAGTAACCTAAAACCTCGTCTAATGCTTTTAGGTCGCTGTTTACTTTAAAAGAAATCTCTCGGAGGACGCTCAATGATTCAAAGCCTCTAAAATCAACTAAAGTTGACAAATATAGGTAGGATAGAAATCACATATTCCTATCATAATTACTGGCTCTAGTTTACCCCAACTTCTACAATATTAGTTAAGTAGCTTTGAATTGCTCTTAAATTTTTTGGGTCAATTCTTGCTAGAATTCCTCGCATATCTCAATTATGGTTCAAATCTTATTGATTGATGATGATCGCACTATTCGCTTACTTTTGGAAAGAACTCTCAAACGTCAGGGTTATGATGTAGTTTGCGCTGATGATGGGCAAGAAGGGTTAGTTAAGGCGAAGGAGTTACACCCGGCGATGATTATTTGTGATTGGGTGATGCCCGGCATAAGTGGACTGGAAGTGTGTCGTCAGGTGAAGAGTCTTCCTGATTTAGCCACCACTTTTTTTATTTTACTGACTTCTTTGGGATCGGTGGAAGATAGGGTTAAGGGTTTGGATGTTGGAGCCGATGATTTTCTCTGTAAACCTATCGAAATGAACGAGTTTATTGCTAGGATTAGGGCAGGTTTAAGGTTACATCAATTGAGTCAAGATTTAACGGAACAAAAGCGACTTTTAGAAGCAGAATTAGCAGAAGCAGCGGAATATTTTAGCTCTATTTTACCAGAACCTCTTCAGCATCCTTGTGTAACTATTGATTCCCGTTTTCTTCCTTCGAGTCAGTTGGGAGGCGATGGGTTTGACTATTTTTGGCTAGATAATGATCATTTAGCTCTTTATCTTTTGGATGTTTCGGGCCACGGACTTCGTTCTGCTTTACCGGCTTTAGCTGTTATTAATTTACTCCGTTCTCAAAATTTGAGTCAAGTTGATTATTATCAACCTCATGAAGTTTTAGCTGGACTCAATAAAACTTTTCAAATGACTGATATTAATGATAAATATTTTACTATTTGGTATGGGGTTTATAATGGCAAAAGTCGTGAACTTATCTATGCTAGTGCCGGTCATCCTCCTGCTATTTTATTAACCCAAAACTCGCAACAAAAACTGACAAAAACTAAACTGAAAACTCGCGGCCTACCAGTGGGAATGTTTCCTGAAGCAAAATACGTGAATCAATCAATTAATATTGATAGTTTATCTAAGTTATACGTTTTTAGCGATGGTGTCTATGAAATTGAACAAGAAAACGGGAATATGATAGGGTTAAGCAATTTTTTGTTCATGCTTGAAGACTATCAAAAAGATAATTCACCTAATTTAGATTGTTTAATCGATTGTCTAAAACGCTCTAACGTCAAGGAAAAGTTTGATGACGATTTATCTATTATTGAAGTTGGTTTCAATGAGAGTGTTTAGATAACTAATTTACACATTTCTTACATCATTTTCTCAAATTCTTCTCGACTTTCAAAAATTTTCAAAATTTTGTCCATATCTGTTAACTGAAGTAGGGTCATTACTTGGTCATTAACAGAACATAAAAATAGTTTGGCTCCTGCAGCACGGACTGTTTTTAGTGATAAAACTAATGCTCCTAAACCTGAACTATCCATAAAACTAACATTTTTGAAGTCAATTATAATAACTTTTGGTTTTTCTTCTAATAGTTTTCGGATTTGTTGACGAAATTGATACCCTTTTGTTCCATCAATAATCCCAGAAGGTTCATAAACTTGGAAATATTCTGCCATTGATAATAAAACTAAAGAGTTAGAGTAAAAATTTATCCATACCGATACTCGTTATTTTATCATAGAAAATCAAAAAACTAAAGTATCATGTTGTCAGTATTGTCAACTTTCAATAAATAACTGATATCATCTATGGGGGCAGGGGCGGATAAATCTGATGGTAAGAAAGCGCGAGCAGTAACAGCAACCAAAGCTACCAAAAACATTAACACAATTAAGAGAGGAGCTATATATTGACGGAAAAATGCCATAATAAAATTTCTAGAATTTATCTATACCCTCCGATTATATCAAACTAGGTTGATGTCTACTCAATTATTTTCTGATTCGCAAATTTTAATGGCCGGGGTTGATGAAGTGGGGCGAGGTTGTTTATTTGGTCCAGTGGTTGCTGCTGCGGTTGTGTTTGAAAAGGCAGCTATTTCTCAACTTGCAGAAATAGGGGTTAAAGATAGTAAACAACTTTCAGCTAAACGTAGGCAAATTTTGGATACAGAGATTAAAAATAGAGCGATTTCTTATTATATTAGTTATGCTTCTTCTCAAGAAATTGATCGCTTAAATATCCTCAATGCTTCCTTATTAGCGATGCAACGCTCTGTTACTAAACTCTCGGTTACTCCTGAACTTTGTTTAGTGGATGGTAATAAAGAAATACCTAATCTTACTATTCCTCAAGAAACAATTATTGGAGGCGATCGCACTTCTCCTCTTATTGCTGCGGCGAGTATTTTAGCTAAGGTTTGGCGAGATACATTAATCATTCGTTTAGCTAGTAAATATCCTCATTATGATTTAGAAAATAATAAAGGTTATGGCACAAAAAAACATCGACTTGCATTACAAGAATATGGTCCTTGTTTTCATCACCGCCATTCTTTTAAACGGAGTATAATATAAGGGTTTTATTTGTTATTTCCGACTCAAAAAGATAAATCAGATGAAATTAGCTACAATAAAAACAATTTCTATCCATGTTAGTGTTGTCATTTGTTCAGCAAGTGCAGCACTGCTCGCCGGAAGTGGATTCTTTGAGGCACAAGCTGCTCTGATTTCTGGTATTGAAAGCTTTACTGGGATGACTCAAATACCTGATAATAGTGGTAGAGGGTTTCGCTTTAGGGCAACTGAAAATGCTACTGTTGCCGCTTTAGGGGTTTATGACATCGATGCTGATGGGTTAGTTGCTCCTACTGGCGTAAGGGTTGGTTTATGGGACGATATCGGAACCCTTTTAGGTCAAGTTATAGTACAGGGTGGCACTGTTTCCCCATTACAGGATAGTTTTCGCTATGAGAATCTGTCTTCAGGTATCGATTTAAACTCAGGATCATTTTACCGAGTCGCTGCCTCAATGGCAGATATTATCGATAACCCCAATTTTATAGCGAATGCTGTCCCAGTAACTGTCAATAAAATTGACTCTATTCAAGAAGCAACCTTTGACGGACCTTTTGGATTTCCCGATAGCCTAAACACTCCTGGAGAAGCTCTATTAGGGGGGAATATCTTTTTTGCAGAAGATACAGCTTCAGTTCCTGAACCTGGTACTTTGTTAGGTTTATTAGCAGTGGGTTCTATGGGTGCATTAGTTCGCAAGGGCAAATCAACAGATAAATAAGATTTACTAAAAAAGTCTTTTTGGGGGTGGCAAATGTTACCCCTTTGTTAATGTTTTATAATGAAGATATCATTAATTATTGTTTCTGTCGTAAATAATTCAATAATTTAATAAATTCATCAGGTAAAGGTGCGATCGCTTCTATTTTTTCTGAGGTGATAGGATGAGTTAATGTTAATTTATGAGCGTGTAATGCTTGTCCTGATAAATTCATTTTCAAAGAACGATTATTACTATATAAAGGATCACCAACAATAGGATTACCGAAATAACTACTATGGACTCTTATTTGATGAGTTCTACCAGTTTCTAAGGTAAATTTAACTAAACTATAATTACCTAATCTTTCTATTATTTGCCAATAAGTAACTGCTTCTCTGCCTCGTTTTTCTATGGGAACAACTGCCATTTTTTTTCTGTCCACAGGATGACGACCAATAGGTAAGTTAATTATTCCTTGCTCGCTATTATTTTCATCTTTTTTATTGTTCAAAACACCATAAATTATTCCTAAATATTCTCTTTTTGCTGTTTTATTTTTAATTTGTGCTTGTAAGTTTTGATGAGCAAAATCTGTCTTAGCAACTACAATTGCTCCCGTGGTATCTTTATCTAAACGGTGAACAATTCCTGGTCTTTGTACCCCACCAATTCCTGCTAAATTAGAACAGTGATATAAGAGGGCATGAACTAGGGTTCCTGTTTGGTGACCAGGTGCTGGATGAACTACTAAATTAGCCGATTTATTAATAATAATTAGCTGCTCGTCTTCATATAAAATATCGAGAGGTATGGGTTCTGGTTGCAGTTCTAAAGGTTGAGGTTCGGGGATATTTATTTGTAATTTATCGCCTATTTTTACTTTGATTTTTTTGTTGGTACAAACTTCATTATTTAAAGTAATATTTCCTTGTTCTATGAGTTTTTGGAGACGGGAACGAGAAATATCTGTAAGCTGATTTGATAACCAAATATCCAAGCGATTGCCTTTATTTTCTACAGTTAAATTTATGGTCATATAACACTATATTACAGTACGGTGGATTAGACAGTTACAATTTAGATTACCATAAGAAAACTCGACCTGCTATTGTTATTAATTCCAATTTAACTAAAGGTTGCTCTGGTATTATTGTTGAGTATTGTCAAAATAGAATCGACTAATCATTAGTTAAGCTATAATTTAAGAACAATGTACAATAGGTAAAACCATGCAAACTCAAACGAATATTCAAACCTTACAAGCTAAGAAAATAAAAGGAATAATTGATCAAGCTGGTAAACTAATTATTACTAATAACTTAAACTTAGAACCTGGGGAAGTTGAAGTTATTATCTTACAAACTAAACCTATCTCAAATGAAGCTAAAACTTCTCCAGATGAACCAAGAGAAGATACTAAACAATCTAAATCTTTTCCATCAAAAGTTAAAGCCTTTCAAGGACTATTTGATAAGAGTCAACCTGTACCCCCTGATTTTGATGAAGATCAAGCCAAATGGGAAGCATTAAAAGAAAAACATAACCTATGAAAATACTAATTGATACCAATATTATTATTGATGTTGCTCTTCAACGTGAACCTTTTTTATTAAACAGTGAAGCTGTTTTAATTCAAGTTGAAGAAAAGCAAGTAGAAGGATATGTTTCTGCTGCAACTTTTAGCGATATTTACTACATTATCAACAAAACTAGGGGGAAAGATTGGACATTAACTTTTTTAAATAGATTATATAGTTTTTGTCAGGTTGCTACGGTTAATACTGCTGTGATAGAAATGGCCTTAAATAGTAACTTTAGGGACTTTGAAGACGCAATACAATATAGTGTTGCTGTCATTAATAATCTGGATGTTATTGTTACCCGTAACCCCAAAGATTTTCCCGTATCTTATCCACAAATATTAACCCCATCTCAGCTTATTTCAAATTAGAAAGTTTATGAAAAAAATGTAATAAGATTGTTTTTTAAAATAAAAATGGTGGGTTACGGTGGATAATTAATTAACTAATTAACTTGTCTCAGAAAATATGGCCACCTAACCCACCCTACAGACTCTTTTCAGAACTTGTTCCAATTAAAAATAATAAAGCCATTCTCACAGCAATACCGCTTGTAACTTGTTGTTGAATTAAACTAAAATTAGGATCATCCATTAATTCGGAACTAATTTCTACCCCACGGTTAACGGGTCCAGGATGCAATATTTTAACATCAGAATTACATAATTCTAAACGACTATGAGTAATACCATACTGTTGATTATATTCTCTTAAACTGGGTAATAAATAATTAGTCATTCTTTCCTTTTGCAAGCGCAAAGTCATTACAAAATCAGCCTTTTCTAAAGCAGGTTTAAGTTCCCAATGTAAATATAATTTACCCTCATGGGACTCATTTTGCATCCCTTTAAACCATTCAGGAACTAACGTCGGGGGCCCAACTAAATGGACATCAGCACCAGAAGCTGTTAAACTCCAAATATTAGAACGAGCTACCCTAGAATGTAAAATATCCCCAACAATAGCAATTTTCTTGCCCTTTAATAAAGATAATTTTGGGTTATCAAAATCTAATAAACAACACAAAGTAAATAAATCTAATAAACCTTGGGAGGGATGTTCGTGTTGTCCATCTCCTGCATTGAGAACACCAACCCCAGTTTGCAAACGATCCATTTCTTGTGCGATCGCATGGGGAACCCCTGCTTGTTTATGACGAATAACCATGAGGTTTGTTCCCATAGCGAGATAGGTTTTAGCTGTGTCTAAAATGGTCTCTCCCTTGGTCAAAGAGGAGGTTCCTGGGGCAAAATTCAAAATATCGGCTGAAAGACGTTTGGCCGCCAATTCAAAGCTGCTACGGGTACGGGTAGAAGGTTCAAAAAACATATTGGTTACTACCAACCCTTGAAGTGCAGGAACCTTTTTTGTGCGGCTAGATAACACTTCACGGAAACTAGAAGCCGTTTGTAATAGGGTATCATACTCATCAACAGTCCAATCCTTTAACCCTAAAACATGATGGCGAGTCCAAGTCATAAAATAATCCTAACAAGGTTTGTGTTTAAGTCAAACGAAGCAGATAACACTGATTCATTTTATCTTAACCAAGGGTATCAGTTTATTAGAATGTTTTGATAGTTTTGATGTTAGTTTAATTGAAAATGCTCGAAAATTTTAAAAGTTATTAGCGGTTAATAATATTTTTTATCAATTGGTTGCTCATCAAAATTGCTTTTTTTTCATCTATTGTAGCAACCTTGATGATTTCCCTTATTTCTTGTTGTTGAATAGAATTAAATTGCTCCATATTAGGACAATAACTATTATTTAAGTCTCTCGGTTCAAATTTATCTAAGTTATTTCCATAGCTTCTTTTATTCATTTTAATAATTTCTTGTCCGAGATCACTAATTAAATAAATAAACAATTTATCAATTAAATTATGTCCTAATATATTAGGATAAAAACCATGATAACAAGTAAAATTTATCGCTGTGGTAAAATTACGAATTACTTTAAGTCTTCCACGATTAAAAACACCGAATAAAATGGGTGCAGGTTCACGTTTTTCTAGTTTATACCAAGGGTTTCTACTTTTGGTTAAATATCTTTGATTATATCCTTTTTCTTCTCCTAATTTCAGATAATTTATAACTGTTTTGTCGTTACTTTTTTTAACATCTAAACAGTAAATATTTTTATCCTGTTTAATCAGTAATTCTAATTCATTATCGGTAAAAATAGCTTCTTTAATTAAATTACTTTTAGTGATACATAGACAGACATTTTTATCACTAATTTGTAACTGTTCAATTTTACTCTTATTCAAAGCAAAGAAATCATTAGCACCGGTGGCAATACCTCGCTTAAATGTACCATATTCTGATAATTTACAGAAACCTTCGGGAATTTTTTGTGGAGATACTAAAGATAAAATAATCGGTGTCCATTTTTGATTATGGGGTAATTGACTATTAGTTAATTTATGATGATAATAATTACTAATATTAGATATATCTTTTATTTCTTGAGTTGTCTTAATCTTAGTGATTTTGATGTCTTGTTTAAGTTGATTATTTTCACATAATAAAATACAAATAGTAGTAGTTGCATCAGGAAAAATATCTTTTTCGTTGTCAAAAATAATTATCTGTTTTAATAAATGTTGTTCAATCAGTGTTTTTTTTATTTCTTTTCCATATCCTGTATTAAAAAATTCAAAGGGAAGAATAAAAGCAAGTCTCCCATTATTATTAAGCTGTTGTAATGCTTTAATTAGAAAAATAGAAGCAATATTAGAGTAACCTACTAATTTTTTGCCGATTTGTTGTTCTATTTTTGGAAGTACGTTATGTCTATTAATAAATTTCTGAAACCGCAGATAAGGAGGATTACAAATAATAGCATCATAATAATTAATATCTGAGTCTAAATAATCTTGATTAAGAATATTTAGATTTTTTTTATTGCTAATATCATCTAAATAACTAAGAATATTCTCATCAATTTCATAAGCAGTCAAATGCCATTGATATTGTAAATTTATTTTGTTTATTTCTTTATAAAATACTCCTAAACCAAAAGCAGGATCTAGAATTTTTTTCGGTTTATTTTCTATCAACCATTTTGCCATAATAGAAGCAACTATAGATGGTGTAAAAAACTGTCCATAGTCTTTTCTATAACTAATAGAAGTGTTAGAAATATAATCAGATTCACGCATTTAATTAGGAGTAAAAATAAACTTAAAATAGGGTAAAGGAAACCCCATTAGTCTTATAGTTATGCAGTTTATGACGCAACTTTATAAACTAAATTACCACCATCATAAACAGGTTGATAACGAACACCTCCATATTGATAATAAGTTGTACCTCTAATAAGAGTTTTCTCATATCCATCAGGAATAAAAGGCACTACAGCACCCACAGGTGCTTGTACAACAACATAACCTCCCGAAGATGCTTGATAAAATGCCCCACCATAATAATAATAGTTTAAATTATTAACAGAAACAGGTATATAACCTTCCGGAAGAGTCGATATAACTACACCGATAGGAGCAGGAACTACTACATAAGAATTGCCTTGAGACTGCATATAAACCCCCTCATTATAATAATAGTCTTGGTTAGCAGAAGAAACAGCGATCGCAGTAGCAGGAATCGCTAATAAAGATACTCCTAAACCAACCCAGTATCTAGTATTTACCCAGTCATTCCAATCGTTCCAATAATCCCAGCGATCGTTACGCCAATCATTAACATCATCCCAGCGATCGTCCCTAAAATCTTGTCGATTATCAATATTTTCTTGACGGTTTTGTTGACGATTATCAATATTTTCTTGTCGATTTTGTTGACGATCATTAATATTACCTTGACGGGTTTCTCGACGCTCATCAAAGTTTCCTTGACGATCATTAATATTACCTTGACGATTTTCTTGACGATATCCGCGATCAAAGTCCCGGCCATCACGATTAATTTGACGGTTATTTTGACGATATCCACGATCAAAGTCCCGATATCCTTGTCGGCCACCACGATTAATCTGTCGACCACCACCACGAGTTCCACCCCTTCTAAATCCTCTGGCCTCTACTTCAATAAAATTGCTTGGCAGACAATAACTAAAAATTAATACAAAGGTAAAAATAACAGAAAAAAATGGTGATTTTTGGGGTATTAATTGTTTCATAATCTTGTTTACTAATTTAATACAATGAACTTTTATTTGAGAAATGATACTTAAATTATAGTTTGATTTTCAAGGTTGTATAATCAAAAAATCGATTTTGTCAGCATCATTTGCAGGTTGAAAAGAAAAGACGGGATCTTGTTCTGAAATGGGTTCAAAATTCCAATCAGATAATATAGCAGAATATTGAGGAGAAGAAGGATCTTGTTTATAGGTAATCACTAACTTTCTAGGAAGGGGTTTGTCTCCTTTTTCGATCCAAATTTGCCAATCAAGATTATCTTGAGTAAAAGCTAAATGATGTGAAATAACTCCATTAACTTGACTTTCTCCCACATAAATACCACTGTTTATCCTATTTTTTATGCTTTCTAAATCATTATCTGTGGCGATAATTTCTCCCAAGGGTAAAGTGATATTTAGTCTTTCTCCTATTCGCCTAACTAAAGCATTAATATTATCAACCTCGGAAGGATCTAAAAAGTTAGCATAAACATTATTAGTTAACCCCTCCATAGTAAAAGTTTTGCCATCAAAATAAAAGCGAATATGATTGCGATCGCCTTGATAATCAATATTAAGCTTATCGGGACGGCGTACTTTAACATTAACTATGGCACCAACTTGAATTTTTTGACCATTACTAAAAACCAAATCTTGAGCAACATCTGCTTTAAATTTTAAAGAGGATTGATCTTTAAGATAGTTAAGCATTTCTTGCAGAGTATTTTCTGCTTTAACTTCAATTAGTGGTGTTTCAGCTAAACTAGGAGTTAAATATAGTAAACCCATCAGAGAAACACTGATGCTTGTTGCCATTTTCTTAATTAATCCCATAGTTTTTATTCCTCCATTTTTTCAGTTTATATTGTATCTAATTTATGCGGTAAGCTTTTGGAGTCATACCAGTTACTTGTCTAAACTGTTTACTTAAATGACTGTGACTATTATATCCACAATTTAAAGCAATATCGAGAATAGATTGATTAGTTTCTTTTAATAATTGTTTAGCCCGTTCTATGCGTTGTTCGATCAAATATTGATAAGGAGATAAACCCAGAGACTGCTTAAATAAACGACTAAAATGAAATTGACTTATATCAAGCAATTTTGCTAAGTCTTCTAGTTTAAGATTTTGGTCAAGATGAGCATCAACATAATCAAAAACTTGCCTGAGTTGATAGGGTGATAAACCTCCTTGATAAACCGGTACAACTGGCTTAGTTGTGCCATGATGTCGCACTAGATTAACAGCTAAAATATTAGCTAAAGAATCTAGATAAAGTTGATTATTGGAAACTTCTTGTTGGCACTCTTCAAAAACCATCTTAGTTATCCCTTGAAGACGAGCATCATTAATCTGAAATTGGGGCATTAGTTGAAACAAGTTACTATCGACATTAATAGTTTCTTGAGCAATATTATCCAAAAACTCAGTCTTGATTTGAATCTGTAAACAATTTTCTTGACCCTTCCATCTAACAAATAAAGGGACATTAGCAGGAGTAATCAATATCTCCCCAGGACGATATAAACCGTTGTAGGTAACACCATCTTGAATCTGCAAATACTCAAGGGGACGCTGGGAGAGAGTGATAAACACGGTATGTCTATCCTCACAAAGATAGTTGCCTTCTCCAGGGGGGTTTTGCAGGTGTTCAACTCGGATGTTTTCCACTGTTGTCTCTGTTTTATTCACAGTTAACTTTTTAAGGTTTTTGCTAAATTATATGCACAAAATGAAAACTGACAGCAAGATTGTTCAAGTAAAGCAAGAATGAGATAGTTTCCTAACTGGAAAATTCCTAAGCTAAGAGTGTTGTTACGAAATGATAAATTAAATTATGAAACTCGTAGTATTTGGCGCAACTGGCAATATCGGTCAACAAGTGGTCAAACAGGCACTAGAACAAGGTCATGAGGTGACAGCTTTTGCTCGTAACCCCCTAAAACTCGATATTAAACACCCTAAACTCCAGCTATTTCAAGGAGATGTCATGGACAATGCAAGGGTAGAACAGGCACTACAAGGACAAGAAATAGTAGTTTGTACCTTGGGTTCTGGAAAAAATTTAAGTGGGAACGTGCGCTCAAAAGGAAGTGAAAATATTATTAAAGCTATGAAAAAATGTGGAATAAAACGCTTTATTTGTCAAAGCACTTTAGGAGTAGGTGAGAGTTGGGAAAATCTCAATTTTTACTGGAAATATATTATGTTTGGCTTCATTTTACGTAAGGTATTTGCAGACCATGAACGACAAGAAGATATGGTGCAAAATAGTGGTTTAGATTGGACAATTATTCGCCCCGGAGCTTTTATAGAAGGTGAACTTACAGGTCAATACCGTCACGGTTTTCCAGGAACAGATAAGACATCAAAACTAACAATTACTCATGCTGATGTAGCTGATTTCATCTTGAAACAATTTGCTGATGATTTCTATCTCTATCAAGCACCGAGTTTATCTTACTAAATTTATGAGCCAAATATTTGAAAAATAATTGATAAAAGGAGTGTTTCATGTCAACAGAAATAATTTTGCCAATTTCGTTAACTATAGCCACACTTTTCTGTTCTTTGGTCGCTGGATTTTTGTTTGCTTTTGTCTTAGTAGTCATGCCAGGAATACAACGTTTAAATGACGGAGAGTTTATTCGTGCTTTCCAAGTTATAGATGGTATTATTCAGAACAATCAACCAATTTTTGTCTTTGTTTGGGTTGGTTCGGTAATATTTTTAATAACTTCTGCCATCCTTGGTATTGGACAATTAAATGAATTTTTGCCTCTGCTGATTGCTGGTACGATTATTTACATTTTTGGTGTTCAATTACCTACTTTCACTATTAATGTCCCCTTAAATAATAAATTACAAACTTGGGATGTTATGGATATGAATGAAAGCACATTAAAAGCAGCACGTTTAAACTTTGAATACCGTTGGAATCGATGGAATGTAATCAGGACATTTTTTGCCTGTTTAACATCTACTTTGTTAATAATTCTACTACTAGAAATTTGAACCAAATTATCCCGAAAATAATTCACTTAAACGCAAATAAATTATAAATTGAGGTGTGAGGAAGGTTTAAAACCCTTCCTTTTCTTATCTGATAGCAATTTTCATTTGCATATAGAAATCAGGTTTCAGTTGTGAGAAAATGTTGAGCAGGGTTTAACACTGTTAAACCCCTACAAGAGTTATTTGTAGGGACATAATATTATTATGTCCTGAGCAATTCTCATAAATCATTACTGATTGCTATAGATTACAAACTCAAAGAAAAATACTCCCCACACTCCCCACACTCCCCGTCTCCCCGTCTCCCCATCTCCCCACACCTCCCAAACCGAAATATTGATACACCTAACGAAAAACTGCTATGAAGCGATCGCAATATCATAATTTGCGTTTTGCAAACTTATCTCCCCTAACGGTCAACTATCCACTACAATAGAGACAACAGATAAGTAAATGTACTAGCGCAACAAATACCTATGACCAGTGCCAAGTCTCAAAACCCTGTGTCTCTGTCTGGCCGAGAAATGCAAATTCTGGATCTCGTTTCAACTGGTTTGACCAATCTGCAAATTGCCCAGAAATTGGAGATTAGTAAGCGTACCGTTGATAATCACATCAGCAACATTTTGACCAAAACCAAAACAGACAATCGTGTAGAATTAGTTCGTTGGGGATTGCAATGGGGTAAAGTTTGCCTTGATGATGTCAATTGCTGCGTTCTTCCACCTGATGAAGAAGTTGCGTCCTAAAAGGTTCAAAGGTTACGTCAAGCTTTTAGGCAGTAGTCTTCTGATTAGTTTAGTGAGTTGTAGTGATTCTGGGTTTATTACCCCTCCAACTCAACCATTGGGAAACGTCTTAAATACTCGTTCTTCTGAACAACATCCGCGTTTTTCTTACGAGGGTAGATACTTGGTGTTTGCCTCTGATCGTCAAGGAAAGCGTAGCATTTGGCTGTACGATCAAATAAATGCCCGTTTGTTGCCCTTACCTGGGTTAAATCAACTTGGCAGCGTACAGGATCAACCCGATATTAGTGCAGACGGACGTTACATTGTTTATGTTTCCGAACAAGAGGGAAAACAAGATATTTTTGTTTACGATCGCCAAACGTCACGGGCTGATAACATTACAAAAAACATACTAGGAGAAGTGCGTCATCCCACCATTAGCGGTAATGGACGTTTAGTTGCTTTTGAGTCCAACCGTTCGGGACAATGGGATATCATTATCTATGATCGAGGTTTAAATGCACCCTTATCTTTGCCTTCCCAATTAAACAATTGACCTATGCTTAAATTATATTGGA
This sequence comes from Crocosphaera sp., assembly GCF_030064895.1. Classification (GTDB taxonomy): domain Bacteria; phylum Cyanobacteriota; class Cyanobacteriia; order Cyanobacteriales; family Microcystaceae; genus Crocosphaera. Next base: position 23,446 of record NZ_JASJEB010000115.1, read on the forward strand.
AATATTTTAGGATAACCATTATTGGTCTCATAGTCTCTTTTTTAACGGTTATCATCGTCCCTAGTTTTCATTCATACACCCTTGCTTTTAACTATTTAAGTTATACCATAACGCCATCTTCATCAATTATTGTTGCTCAATCTTCAGAAAAAGATGAGGAAAAAACGGCGGAGGAAGAAGAAAAAAATGCCGAAGAAGTTGAAGAAGCTGATGTTTTAGTGGATGGAAAAGCTATTTTTACTATTAAAACTTTTTTAGGTGAACTTTCTCCAGAAGTTAGAGCAAAAACAGCAATGAGTAACCTGGAAGATGTAGCTCAAAATACGGCTATTAGTCCTGAAGAGATTAAGATCGTTAATGTTAAAGAATTAGGATTGATTCAAGGTGGTGACACTATTATAATAACCTTTGCAGAAGAAGATGCAGAAGCAGAAAATTTAACTTTTTTGGAATTTGTTAATGATCGTCTTGAAGATATAGAAACTGCTATTATTGACTATCGAAAAGCCCGAACTAAAACATCAATTTTTCAAGGAGTAATTAAAGCTATAATTGCTACAATTATCGCAATTTTTAGTTTGTATTTATTAAGAAAAGTTCTCCCTTCTTTGTTTGATCGTATGCGAGCTTGGCAAAGAGAAAGACTGGAATCAGTGGAATTTCAAGGACTACAATTTATATCGGGTCGCCAAGTTGCCCAGTTTATTTCTTTTCTGTTTACAGTTACTCGGATCTTTTTAGTTTTTCTAGTTTTCTATATCTATGTTCCCCTAGTTTTAAGTTATTTTCCTTGGACTCAACCCATTGGAATTAAGTTATTAACTAATTTTTGGGATACAATTAATTTAGTTATTAGTGGCATCCTTTCTTATTTACCGAATCTATTTATTATTGTAGTTATTGGAATGATTGCCTATTATTCTATTAGGTTTGCTCATATATTTTTTAATGCTATTGGAGACGAACGAATTCGTATTAATGGTTTTTATCCAGAGTGGGCAGAACCTACCTATAACCTGATAATGTTCTTTATTGTTGGATTAGCAGGGGTTCTAATTTTTCCTTATTTACCGGCATCTAATTCGGCTGGATTTCAAGGAATTTCTATTTTTGCTGGAGCTTTATTTACTTTAGGTTCAACCGCTATTGTTGGTAACATTGTTAGTGGAATTGTTCTTATTTATACACGCTCATTCCAAGTAGGAGACGTGATTACAGCTAATGATAAAACTGGTCGTGTGCTGGAAAAAAGTATGCTAACAACACGAATTATGACACCAGATAATGAGGTAATTACTATTCCTAATGCAACACTTCTTGCGAGTGATATTACTAATTATACTGCTTCGATTCGAGATCAAAAACGACCATTGGTTTTAAAAACAACGGTTACATTAGGTTATGATGTTCCTTGGAGAAAAGTACATGAAGTCCTCATCAATGCAGCTAAAGATAGCGAAGGAATCCTAGAAAATCCAGAACCTTTTGTCTTACAAACCAGTTTAGATGACTTTTATGTTGCCTATACTATAAAAGCGTTTACTAATATTCCCGAAAAAATGGCATTAACTTATTCAACACTGCATCAAAGTATTCAAGATAAATGTAATGAAGCAGATATTGAAATTCTCTCACCTCATTACTCAGCTATCAGAGACGGACATCAAATTACTATTCCTGAAAATTATCTTCCCTCCGATTATCAAGCACCAAGATTTCGGGTTGAATCTTTAGGAGGTGTTCCGAAGAAAAATAATCATAATCAATAAAAACTCTTATATAGCGTTTCTCGGACTCATGAGGTACACCTAACTCCTAACTCCTAACTCCTAACTCGTAAAACTAGAAAACTGTGTACCTCACAAGTATGGGAACTGCTATAATTCTATTTCTTTTGTCGATGAAAGTTGAGAAAAAGGATTATAAAAAAGACTGCCGGTTTGGGGTGGTAAGGTAGGGTCCCCGATAATTTCTGTTACCCCTTTAATTACTCCAGTTAAAGGGATAGCTAAAATTACCCCCAATAAACCACCAATTTTTGCTCCAAGTAACAAAGCAATAAAAATTATAACTGGAGGAAGTCCTGTTAAATTTCCCATAATTCGTGGGGCAATTAAATTATCTTTTATTTGTTGAATTATCACGGATATTATTAATACTTGTATAGCTAACCACCAATTAATAAAAATCAAAATAATGGTAACAGTTCCGATACCCAAAGTTGCCCCAATAAATGGCAATATTTCCATTACTCCAATGAACACAGCAAAAAGAAGAAAGAAGGGAATTCCTAATAGTCTAAAAGCAATAGTTAAACTCACTGCCATGAATAAACCTAAGATTAACTGACCTGTCAAAAATCGCTGTAAATTCTTTTCTAATGTGGTGGTTAAAACCCCACGTATTTGAGGAGAAAAAAAGCTAATTATTCCTTTCCAAAGTTTTTCACCGTCTAATAACATATAAAAAGAAACAACAATAACAACAATTAGGTCAATAAACCAGTTAAAAGTTCCCACCACTAAACCGAAGCTAGTGGAAGCAATTCCTTCTGTTTGTTCCTGTATTTTTGTTAATATTTGAGATGCTAAAAATTCAAGATTTATAGGAAAGTTTTTATCATCAATTAAACCTTGTAATGTTATTAATTGTTGTTGTCCTTGTTCTAGTAAAATTGGTAATTTTGTAATTAACTGTCTTGCTTGATTAACTACAGGAGGCAGCAAAGTAATTCCTAAAAAACTGATAATTAGAATCGCTCCTAAATAAACTAATATAGCAGCTAAAGAACGGGGTAAAATTGCTTTTAGACCGCGTACTGGATAGTTTAATAAAAAAGCAATTAACGAAGCAGTGAGAATCAAACTAATTAAACCACCAATATAAGTTAAGGTCTTGACTGTTAACCAACCTGTGACTAAAATGAGTAGCCAAGTAAAAAGAATTTTTTGAGGGCGAGAAAACCAAGCATTCATGAGTTATTTATGATTTTTGATAAGGTATAATAAACAAATTTATGATGATAAATTACTCACTAAGGGAGTAGGATAAGCATTAAAATTAGCTTTTTTGAGAGCTTCGACCACTGATTTATCATTGTTTACCCAGTAATCTTCACCTAAGCGAACTAACTGCCGATTTTCTCCATTACCAATGATAGCAATTACTGGAATTTTTGCCTGATTTTTGTTCCCAGAATATGTTTGCAGAATTCCTTTTAAATTATGATAAGAAACTTGATCAACTGCTTGTTCAATACTCAAGTTAACCATCAACATTTTTACTGTTTCTACTGGCTCAGCATCGTTAACAATTAGTTGAACTTTATCATCTCTATAATCAACTTTTCCCCAAACAATGAGGCGAGAATCTTCGGTTAAAATCTCTCGAATTTTTTTATAAGTTTCAGGAAAACAAACGCCTTCTACTTGTGCTGAACCGTCTTCTAAGACTAAAAAGGCCATTGGATCTCCTTTTTTTGTTGTGTATTGTTTGACTTCATTAACCATAATGACAGCACTAACTTTTGTGTGTTTTTTCTGTTCTGGGATTTCATTTAAGTTAATTGGTGATAATATCTTAGCTGCTTTTTTAACCGCCGTTAAAGGATGTTCTGAAACATAAAATCCTAAATGTTCTTTTTCTAATTTTAGTTTGTCTTGTAGGGAATAATCTTCCACAGATGATGCACTGGGAGCCTGTTTAAATTCATTATTTGATTCTGTTTTTTCTGTATTATCTGTATTCATTAAATCAAAAATATTTAGTTGTCCACTTTCTTTTTCTTTGGTTCTTTTTTGCGCCCAAGGTATTACTAATTCTAAATCATTAATCAATTGTTTACGGTTGGAATTAATTGCATCAAATGCTCCAGCATAAATTAAAGTTTCTAATGCTCTTTTATTCACTGAACGTAAGTCAACACGACAACAAAAATCTGCTAAAGATTCAAAGTTTCCTTCTGCTTCTTCCCGTGCTTTTAAAATATTCTCGATCGCACCTTCTCCTAAATTTCTAACTGCCGATAAACCAAAAAGAATTTGTTTATCTATGGGGGTAAAATCTTTCTCTGAGCGATTGATATCTGGTGGCAAAACATCAATACCCATTTTTTGACAGTTTTCCCGATATTTTTCTACTTTATCTTGACTATCACTACTAGCTGTTAACAAAGCAGTCATATATTCAACGGGATAATTAGCTTTTAAATAAGCAGTTTGATAGGTAACATAAGCATAAGCTGTGGAATGAGATTTATTGAAACAGTTAGAAGCAATTAAACCGTTAGCTAATAAAAAATTATGATCTTTTTCTACTCCAATATCGTAAACTTTTTCTGTGCTTAAAGAACGACGACTAATAATTTTAACCATAATGTTTTCTCCTAATGACCAAACATTGAACATTGAACATTGAACATTGAACATTTTGGTTTCAAGCCTCTCCCTTTAGGGAGAAAGAAGTTTGGGAGAGGTTTCAAGCCTACTTCCAAACGAATGATAAATGATAAATGTTAAATGATAAATGAAATTACACCTTAAGATTGACTTAATATAACTCGTATTTAAGCAAGGTACAGGGTAGAGTACCATTATACACAGGAATACGTCCTGATGTTCTTAAACCAATTTTTTTGGTTAGTTCTTTATTTCCACTTAAAATGTATGCTGTCCAACCCTTAAAACGCTGTTTAAATATATCTCCTAATAGTTTATATAATGCTCCTAATTCTTCAGACTTACCTAACCTTTTACCGTAGGGAGGATTACAAATTATAATGCCATTATCTGTGGGTGGTTCAAGATTTTCTAAAGCTACTTGTGTTAGTTTAAGATGGTGATTAACATCGCATTTTTTGGCGTTTATTGTTGCTTGTCTCACCATTTCCATGTTGCGATCGCTACCAAAAATTGGTGCATCTAATTGGTGTTTTTGTTGTTGTATTGCTTCATCTATTATTCCATCACATAAATCTGCATCAAAGTCTGACCACTGTTCAAAATTAAAACGATTTCTTGATAAACCTGGAGCAATATTTAAGCTTTTTGAGGCAGCTTCAATGGGTAAAATTCCTGAACCACACATAGGGTCTAAAAAGGGTATTTCTGGTGTCCAGTTTGCCATCTCTAATAGTGCAGCAGCTAAACTTTCTTTGAGGGGTGCAAGTCCCATTGCTGGCCGATATCCTCTTCTATGTAAACTGTCTCCAGAACTGTCTAAACTGAGTATACATTGATCATAATAAATATGAGCATTGATTAATATATCGGGGTTTTTGACATCAATATTTGAGCGTCTATTATAACGATCTCTTTGTTGGTCAACTATAGCATTTTTTATCTGTAAGGCAGTGAAATGACTATGGTTTAATTGGGAATTTTTACCCGTACAATTAATTGCAAAAGTTTGGTCAATTTGTAGATGTTCAGACCAATCTATTTTTTTAACATTCTTGTATAATTCTTCTGCATTTTTACTGTTAATGGTGTTAATAGGAACCAAAACACGGAAGATAATTCTTGACCAGATATTGACTTTATATAATAAGGCTTTATCTCCTTGGAAATAAACCCCTGTAAAGTCAGGTTTAACGTTATTTGCTCCTAAGTTTTCTAACTCTTTAGCAGCAATTTCTTCTAACCCTCTGGCAACCGTAGCAAAGTATTGATTATTCATTAATAATAGTAATTGTTTGGATTTGATTGTTAGATATAGTAGATTGAAATAGTTAATTTATTATATTAAATTTCAAGTAGTTCGAGAATCTTACTCGCTAGTTTTTTAGTTAGTAGCAATAGTCGTTTTTAATACAATACTAATTTTTTGTGGGCTTTTCATTCATTTTAGCATATTATTTTGATTCAATAATAAACTCTTTCTAATTATTTTGATTTTCATCTGTTTTCTGTCTAACCCGTATTTGTTCAATTAATATATAAAGTTCGTCTAAAAATTCACTTCCTAACTTAACTAATCGATATTTATCTTTACGAGTATATTCTTTTAACCAATTAGTAAAAACTTCTGACCCTGAATAAGTTTCTATCATTCTTCCTACTGGACTACGTTTTGAACGTTTAGAACCTTTAAATAGACTTATTAAAACTTTAACAATATTACTAGGCTTTTTAAAACTATTTTTGAAAAGTTTTTGTTTTTGTTTTTTACGTCTCATTCTTTCATGTACTTCTATATTTCGATTACGTTGTTGCTCTTGTAAGAATAATGAATTTTCTATTACCATAGCTAGTTCACTTAAAATTTTTTCTGTATTTTTATTTACGATAATAAGCTCACGTTCACGACTAATAGTTATTAGTTGCTTACTAAAGTCTTCAGTTCGATATGAATTGATTAATCTTAGCAATTCTTGAATATCTATAGTATTTGGGTATTTGTTTTGTTTTACCCATTTTCTCCACTGATTCCAGTCTCGTAACCATTTGGTTACAAATTGGTACAAAAATCTTAAATACAACAAGATAAAAAAAATCATAAAAGTAATACAAATACCGATTAATATTTTAGCCAAAATATTCTCGGTATTTTCAGTACTCCACCATATTAAATACAGTAATAATGTATAAAACACAAGTATTATATAACTCCAAACATTACCTACAATAGATTTACAAAATTTCAAGAATTTTCTCAGATTACAAAAAAAATAAAATAACGGAAAGAAAAGTAAAAAAAGCCACCACCACCATTCAGTAAACTTTCCTGTATTAGCAGCTAAAATGGCAAAAATGGACCATAGAAGAGGAAAAAGAAAGAAACGTACGTAAGGTGATATAATAAATCTGGGTGAAAAGAATACTCCTCCTGCTAATTTGTTGTTATAAACATTATTGGATGAGATCTCTAAGGAAGATAGCTGTAAACTGAAATAAGAAACAATTAGAAAGATAAAACCTAGAATGGTTAATTGTATTTTGTATGGAAAAGTATAGCAGATATAGAGTAAAAAAATAAGAACGAAAAAATGCAAAATAAGATCAATAGGTCTAATCCATCTTAAAAGTCTCAAACTATTAAGATACTGCTTTGAATTATCAAGTCGAGATAAATGTGCTTCAGTGGTAAAATATTCCTTATATAAACGCCCCGTAGAAAATAAATGTAACAATGTTGTACGAATACCAGCCGCAATATCATCAGGAGTTTTTCTTTTTCCTAGTCTAGCAGTCTGTCGATAAGCCACCTCTTTTAACCATTGACTATCACTCGCAAAAGCATCACGAAGTAACCAAACTAAAATAGGTTGAGAAGTAATCCCCGCAACTTCTAAACCCCATTTGCGATCCTGAAGTGTTCCTTTAACGGTTGCAGATAATAACAAACGTTCTGCTTGATCTTGAATATTATCCCCTAAATCTTCGAGACGACCTCTAAAACCATCTTGTAAAAGTCCCAATAAATGAATAACACCATCCGGCCAAGAAAATGTTTGAAGAGATGAATTTTTTTTCTGTTGTGACTCATCATTAACATATCCTTTCGGATCATCAATTAATTCTGAGACATTTCCTACCATCTCGGTCAAAATATTATCTGCTTCTGTCAAAATAGCGGTAAACTTTTCTGAAGGTTGAGTCTGAAAAATAACAACCGTTGTTTCTCTCCAACGACCATCTTTTAATAACTCTGGGGGACTAACGCGATCAGTCTCTTTAAGAACTACACAAGTCGCAAAATATTCCTGAAAACGACGATGAGAAAAGGTGAATTTTTTATCTTTTTCAATCGTTGCATCTTCAGAACGGGCTAATTTTAGATATACTAAAGCATCTAAAAGCTTATCAAAATGGCCGGGAACCCTAAACTTAGCATTCTCCATTCCCTGACGAATAGCGTCACGAGTGGGACTTAGACCTAAATTTTGATCTAGGGTCATACAAAAAGCAACCTGTTCTGCGATCGCCCTTATTTCAGTGGGTTCGAGATTAAAACGCTTTTTGAGACGTTCTTGGTCACGGTTTAATCGTTGTTGTAAGTAAATTTCAAATACACTATGAGTATTCTTAGGAAAAGGAATCCCATTTCGCATATTCTCACAGAGAATACTTAAAAACATGGGATTTTTAGTCATCTCTTGAATTTCTGGAGACGAATTTCTCCACTCGTTAATTAATTTCTTTTCAATAGAAGAATCAAGTTTTGTATTAGAAGAATCAAGTTTTGCGTTACGGATAAGTTCCAAACGGCGATTTTCTAGGGGTAAAATACTAAAGCGAGGCCATCTTAAATGTTTTGGACCACGAAACTTACGAGACGCTATAATACCCCGACATTGATTAAAACCTCCCAGAAAATTATCGATGGCTTCAGCGTAATTTCTGATAATTTCATCAGATTCAACAGAGCTTAATATCTCTGGCAATTCATCAAAAGAGTCAAATAAAAATAACCAAATTCCCTCCTGAATACCTCTCTTAAATTCATCATCCAAAAACCTTTCAATATAACTGTCATTAATTCGATTTAATTCTTGTTTAACAAAATTCTCAATCAAATTTCTATCAATAGGTTGAGAATCTCTTTCTAGTTTTTTTAAATTAATATAAAGAGGAATCAAACTTTTAACATTATTACTATATCTAGCACGTTCGGCTAAGTTTTCAGCAAGATGACGCAAAGCTACACTTTTCCCTGATCCGGGTTCTCCCTCAATCAAAATAAGTCTTTCAGTGCTAAATTTTAAAGCTTTAGAAAGGGATTTTTCACGGCGTAATCCTTTCTGATCTAATTGAACAAAAGGAATTAAATCCCATACTTTTCTTTTTCCTTCAGCTTCAATTTCGGCTTCTAATTCAGTAAAACGTTCATCTCTCCACTCTTCATCAAGATTTAAAGCATCAATCTCACGAACAATATGTTTAGCAAATATTTGTCTTTCCTCTCTTCGCTTTTGTTGTTTTTTATTATAAAATAACGGCAAAAATTCTTCTATCAATATTTTTTTTATTTTACTGACTACAAATAAAATTCCCCAAATACCTAATAAAACTAGCACAATTAGTAAAATGTAGTTAATTAGGTGAGATAACCATGTTGGTGCTTGTCCTTCAAAAAATATATTTGATATTAGCTCGTTCAACTGTTCAGCTATCTTGAACAAATCCAAGGGACCAATTTTCATATTAATTTTTACCTAGGTGTTTACTTAGATACTCGATATCTTGCTTAAAAACGTATAAGTATAAAAATAGATATCGGGTAATTAAGCATCTTTATTCCAGTTATATAATACCATAATATAGCTAATTTGTAATTTTAAAAGTATGGTCATTTTTAACAACTGATATAAAATTGCTAACTTTTGTTGAACTTACAGACAATTTTTGGGAACTCTTATAATAATAGACAAAAAGAAATGATAAATCATGCTACGAAAAACAACAAAATTATTCCTCACCACTATCTTAGCGATCGCCACTATAAACACTATTGAAACACACACAAATACCCAACACTTCTCATAGTTGGTTAACACCTCAACCAGAAGCGCAAGCAAGAAGCAGTGGGGGACGTAGTGGGGGAGGATCATTTAATAAGGGTTCCTCTAGTTCTATTTGAAAATATTAGAACACCAGATGACCTCAAACAAACTTTAAATAGTCTAGGTTCTATACCTTCTGATTATTTACTTAAATTTGAACTAATTTGGAGTCCACAAACAGAAAAGGATAGTTTAACTTATGATGAATTTATCCTTGAATATACTAATATGATGGAATTAATATAAGGGGTTGATAATGAACAATGAATAATGGATAATGATAAGAAAAATTTACACCAAGTCTTTAACAATAGGGTATAATTAGGAATAAACAAGATATTACTACAAACTTTATTGTTTTAGTTTCAAACAAAAAAATCTATGATTCAATCTCTCTTAAATAGTTTTCGAGGTATTTTATTAGGACCTGTTATTGCTAAGCAAATTATAGCTCAAAAGCAAACTGAATTAAATTGGGAAATAACTAATGAGAAAATTATCATAGATTTGATTCAAAAAGAAACAATATCTCCAGAAACTTGTCAAACAATTATCTCAAAAGATGAGGAAATTATTTCTGGAGAATTCATCTTAAAAATATTACCTTTAATCCTCTTTTTTCATGAAACAGAATATCTATTATCCGAACAGTTAGCAACAATATCAAAACATATAAATTTAACTGAAGAAGTAATCCAAGAAGTAGTATTATTTAGGCAAATCATTAACTTGATTTTGGAAAACAAAGAAAACTTATTACAAAATATCTGTAATCTATCCCAATCTCTAGAAAAAGTACAAAATTTGTTAAATAATCAAACACCATTAACAGAAATAAAGCGACAGTTTCGAGAAAAAAAAGTTTTAAATAGTAACTATTTATTATTATCTTTATATTGTTTTGCTCGAACTCCAGACAACTTTAAATTGAGTATTTTACAAGCATCTCAATTTAACCATCCCCTAATTCTTGGCATTACAGCAGCCCTATCTGGGGGTTATAACGGTTATTCTGGTATTAGTATACCTTGGCGTTTAACTATGAGTTTAGACAACGAAAATAACTTAAGAGAACAACAAATTACTCAATTATGGAAAAAATGGGTTGGTGTAGATGATCCCTTCAAGATAATTAGACCCGTAAAAAATCAGGTTATTAACCCAGTCAAGATCAATAACCGTTAATTCCTAGTAAAACAAGTCACATTTTTGGTTAGAATATGGAATAAACGATATTAACAAACACAGGGGATCAAAAATCATCCTCCCCCGCTCTTAGTAGAAAAAAACAAAATTAAACTAACCCTTGAATTATGGCAAAAAATTACTGGATAGATAAAGACGAACAAGACAACTTAGACCCCATCACTTCCCTCTTATCAGAATGGTCTGACCCAGAAGAGGAAGAAGAAGAGTTTAGAAGCGATTTTTTTCAGGGGTTATCAGGAAGACGCAAAAAAGCGGCCTTTGTCTTGATGGGAGTTTGGGGTATTGTGATGACTCTCCATGTAGTCGCTTGGGGAACAGCAATTATTATTGCTTTAACCACAGTTTTTACCTTACAAGCTTTTCGTCTTATTTTTGCTCAACCCGATCCCATTCCCGAACCCTTATCCGGGGAAAGTTTACAACAGGCCCCTTCCGTTTCCTTATTAGTGGCAGCTAAAAACGAAGAAGCGGTTATCGGCAAATTAGTACAGCAATTGTGCAATCTAGACTATCCTAGGGAAAAATACGATTTGTGGATTGTTGACGATCATAGTACGGATCAAACCCCTGAAATACTCGATCGCTTGAGCAAAGACTATCCCCAACTCAATGTTATTCATCGTGGGGCCGGGGCCCAAGGGGGTAAGTCTGGGGCCCTAAATGGTGTCTTTCCCCAAACCAAAGGAGACATTATCGCTGTCTTTGATGCAGATGCAAAAGTAACACCAGACCTATTAAAACGGGTAGTTCCCCTATTTAATCAAGAAAACATTGGGGCCGTTCAAGTGAGAAAACAGATCGCCAATGAACCCCTCAACTTCTGGACGAAAGGACAAGCAGCAGAAATGGCGTTAGACAGCTTTTTTCAACAAAAACGCATAGCCCTCGGTGGTATTGGCGAATTACGAGGTAACGGTCAATTTGTGCGCCGTACAGCCTTAATTAACTGCGGGGGATGGAACGAACAAACAATCACCGATGATCTAGATTTAACCATGCGTTTACACTTGGATGATTGGAAAATTGGCTTTTTAAACCATCCGGCGGTTCAAGAAGAAGGAGTGACCACTGCTAAAGCATTATGGCACCAAAGAAACCGTTGGGCCGAAGGTGGTTATCAACGCTATTTAGATTATTGGCGGTTTATTTTTAATCAACCTATGGGGTTAGGGAAAAAATTTGACCTGATCTCCTTTATTTTGATGCAATATCTTCTCCCTAGCGCAGCTATTCCCGATCTAATGATGGTGGTTACTCGTCATCGTTTACCTGTATTGGGGCCATTGACTGGGTTAATGTTATCCCTTTCTTTTTGGGGAATGTTCACAGGGTTACGTCGGATCAAAAATCAAGAGACGTTTCAGTTTATGGATATCTTTGGTTTGGGGTGGCAAACTTTACGAGGAATGGTGTATATGATGCACTGGTTAATTATTATGCCCTGTGTCACTGCGCGGATGTCCTTTCGTCCCAAACGCTTAAAATGGGTGAAAACTGTTCATGAAGGAACCCCAGAAGAAAGTTATCAAGTTTAGGCTGAGCAATAAGGATGCGATCGCATCCCTATTTTAAAACACACATTGACGTAGGGGTCAAGAACCGTTGACCCCTAAGCTGTTAAGCATCTAAATTACTATACTAGACAGACGGGGAGACGGGGGGAAAGGGAGACGGGGAGAGGGGAAAGCTAATTTGTTGCTTAACCTCATGATGTGCGGTTTAAATGCACAACAGCTTACAATAAAGATTTTCTAATTTAACGGTAAGAAAATAGTAAAAATCTCACCTTGTTGCGATCGCTGACGAACAATTAATTTACCCCCTAAACGGTTAAATAAGTTTTTTGTCACATCTAAATTTAAACTAACACTGCCGGTTTCTGGTTGTAATAATAATAGTTGTCCTAAAGCTTTGAAAGGGTTATGTTTTCGGTGAGATTCTGTTTCAAATTGTAGTTTTAATTGATGACCTGCTGTTGTTACTTGTACCTTAATTTCTCCACCACCTGCAAGACTACGGGTACATTTTTCCATCAACCCCGTTAACACTTGATCTAACATTCCTGCATCACTGACCACTTGCGGTAATTTTTTAGGAAGTCCGATTTCTAAATCAACGTTTCGTCTTTGTGCTTGTCTTTTCCAACGGGGAATAGACTGACGAAATAGACTATCTAACGGTGTTTTAACCAATTCTATAGAACAATCTTGATAACTTTTACTTTTCAATTCTGTTGCCCGAAAAATCAACTCCATGCGGTTAATTTGTTCACTACATTCTTGATCAATATTTTCTAATAAGCGTCTCATTTTTTGCTCTAAGTCCTTATTCCTCAACAGTAAGCGAGTCATGGTACGAATACTGGTTAAAGGCGTACGAATTTCGTGACTTAAGGCTTGCAGTAAAGCAACATCGGTGGTTTCTTCAACCTTAGAACCCTTTACTGGTTTCTGTTGACGTGAATGGGATTGATGATGGTTTTTTTCTAAGTCTTGAAGATAAGAATTTTTGCCGCTAATAATAGGGGGAATTTGCGGAAAATAATTAAGTAATAAGCGAGTAAACTCTGTAACCACTTCATAGCTAGGAGTTACAGGTGTAAATTGTTTAACTAATTGATCTAAATAAGCAAGTTGGGGATGGCTAACTAATTTGAGACGCGATCGCAAACTTAACCACCCTTGAGTAACCACCTGGGGAGCAAAAGAAAATTGAAAAGCCGGCAGTCCTAAGCTATCTTCCCCTAGTACCATCAACAAAGGAAATTTCGGGGTTAAAACAAGGCAAAATTGCTCTGTTGCCAGGGGATCTTGGGGAAAAATTGGCAATTCGGTTAAATTGGAAGTATTCCTATCCTCAGCGTCCTCAGATACCCCAGGAAGTTGAAATTGTTGATAACTATGATGAGGATGTTGTAGGGTAAAAATCCCTGTGTGCAGTGTTTTCGTTAGATGGGGATGGCATAAAATAGGGGTTGGGGCAGATATAATCAGTCCTTGAGGAGTTTTCTTTGGAGTGCCTTCTCCGTCTGATAATAAGAGGGTTTCTAGAGAGGCGATCGCACTAACCCATTGTCCTTGAGCTTTCAGTCGTTGTTGCTCAACTTCTGTCTGGGTAGGTTGAGGGGGAGAGGGTATCAAGTTGACCCCTCGATCGCGGTTGAGAATATCGCTTAATTTTTCTGATAACGCCTCGGAAACCATCATAAATCTTTCTCAGTCTGCCACTGACTTCTAACTTCTTTGATGATAAACTGATTAACTCATTTAAAACAGTGGTGGAACCGAACCGAAAAAGTGGCAATTTCCTGCTAGGCTTTTTTACAAAGTAACTTGACTGAGAATGTATTGTAGGCGATCGTAATCATCTCGTAATAAAATGCTGAGGGTTCTTCCCACTTTTACTAACCAATCTTTATCACCTTTTCTCAAGAGATAAATATCTCGAATAGCAGCGGCCATTAGAGCATCTACTGGTGCATCTCTAACCTGTAATAAGATACGTAAAAATTCAACTTGCTCACTAAAATTCAGAATTTCTGCCGCTTCACAACGATAAACTCCTTGATGAATTTGAGGGGGACGGGGAGGCAAGTATTGATAAACTTTACCTAAGTTATGACCATTGCCATTTGCTGCATTTTGATAAGTTTCAAAGCCAACAATAGTGGCTTTAAATTCTGTTTTCAACATAGCAAAAATTTGGGGTTGTTGTTCTCTTAACTCGCTTAAGGACAACCCTAATGCTCTGGCACGATGTACAGAATCAATGGGAGTAGTGGTAGCATAGGTGACAACAGCTATTATTTTATTACCTGATTCTTCATCTAAAGATTTCAGCCAACTGCCAAAGGGTGGCATCACCGGAAAACTTAGGTCTTCTGGTTCCAAACATTGGGCTAAAAATTGCGTGCTTGATGTTTCTATAACCTCGGCAATATGATCAGGGTGATGATCATCCGTGGCAAACTGAGGTAAAGGCAGTCTCATACTAAACAGGTTCGATTTCAGAAAGTTGAAAAGTAATTAATTTATCCCAGTTACCTCCTTCAAATAAGACAGCGGCCTTGCCATCACTGACTCGTTGTACTAAGCCTTCAAACTTATAATAGGTATCATTAGGGTTTGTTACTTTAACAGTGGTTCCTGGTAAAATTAGCATAATTTTTTGTAAGTATATACTGGGTTAAGTATAGCATATTATTTCTGTTGAATTCACCATTAATAATAAGCTTACTATTATTCCCTATTCCTAGATACCTGAGTTCTATATAAGTAAATTGATAGATAACTTGTCAAAATCGGAAATTTCAAACATTGATTATTTCCTTAACAAAGTTGCAACCCCGAACTCCTAACTCAGGTTTAGATGTGCAACCAAGGAAGCAGTTGACGAGTAGTGGATCTGAACTTATACTTTAGTTGTTCACTGAAACTATTATAGTCCTTACCTCCATATTTTTTTCCTCCTGAATGACCAGAAACTCCGCAAAATTTTGGCTCATTTTTAAATCTTTTGATAATCTTTGCTTCTTTTTCTAGTGAGTGGATTATCCGATAATATTCAGGTTCGATGAAAAATCCCTTATTAGGATGTTTTTCAATAAACTGTAAATGTAAAGACTCAATGTACTTGCTATAAAATTTCCAGCTAAATGCAATAAATCTGGTATCACAAAAAGGAGTAATATTATTTTGTTTAGATAAAGCATTTTTAAATTTATAACCTTGATCTTTATAATCGCAAATACAGTCAAAATTAGCAGGACAGGTTTCTAAAATTTGGGTAATATTCTCAAGATAAATGCGCCCTGTTAATTTCCCAAAGTGAGTTACAGTTTGAATTAGCTTTGATTCTTTTAAGCCTTCTTGAATCAGCAAACATTCTCCAAATCCTTTTCCTTTAAAACCGTAACTGAGGTTATTATTGAGAGAAATAAAATCCACTTGCTTTTGATAGGGATTATTTTTAGTTGCTTGTTCTAAAGCATTTAAGGAACTTCCAGAATTTTCAATAAAAATAATTTTTTTTAGTCTGGGATGATTATGGAGATAATAATTTAAAGTATTCAAGTATTGCTGTTCTCTCACTGATTTCTCAGCAGGATAGACTCTTGGTAAATTATCCACACAGATGGTAGCTGTTAAAATCAAGGCAAAGTTGTTTTCTATATCTAATGGTTCATTAGCTTTTGAAGTAGAGTCTAACATTTTTACATCTCAGGATTTAATGGAAAATAACAAATAATAGTGTAGCAGATTTTTGTTTTATTTAGGTGATTTTAGCAAGGCTTTCATAAAAACTGAGTGATTTTTGTGCTAGGGCTTTATTTGTATAATAATTTAAAATTCTTTTATAGCCTTTTTCCGACAATTCACCAGCTAACTTTTTATTTAACATTAATCGAGTTAAACAATTTTGTAAAGCGTGATCATCTCCTTCAGGAAATATCAAACCGGCCTTTCCAATAACATTAGGAATTTCCCCAGAATTTGAACCAATCACAGGAACTTTACAAGCCATTGCTTCGATTAAAACATGACCAAACTGTTCTTTCCAACCCACAGCAGTTAAGGTTTTGAACTTATAAGTTGTTTCTGAAGGTAAGACTAAAACATTCATTAAGTTAATATATTTAGCAACTTGATCGTGAGCAACACTTTCCACAATTATTATTTGCTTGTTAATGCCATTTTTTTGACCTTCTTGAATAATTTTTTCTTTCAGTTCTCCTCTTCCTAATAAAAGAAATTTCCATTTTTTTTCTGGTAAAGATTGAATAGCTTTTAATAAAGTTAAAACACCTTTTTCTTCCACAAATCTTCCTACAAAACCAATGACAAAATCTTCTTCTTTAATACCTAATTGATGAGATAAATCTGGTTGTTTTTGGGGACAAAATAAGTCTTCATTAACTCCCAATTGTGGCATAACTACGACATCTTGATCATAACCATGATCTCGAAGGATATCGGCTGCATCCTGATTTCCTGCCACTAAACCATCTGTATTACTTAAATTGTATCTTTCTAAATAAGAAACAGGAAATTTCGATTTATAGGGAAGATTCCACCAGGTGAAAAATACATTTTTTGCTTGCAAATTTAACCATTTATTCAGTGTTATTAATTGAGCATAAGCAAAAGATTTAACACCTTGTTCTACCTGGATAATGTGGGGTCTAAAATCATTCAATATTTTAATAATATCACTTCCAAAAGTCAGTAATCCCTGATTATTCTGACTAAAATTGGAGATAGGAACAACTCGAAAATTGCCTTTATTCTGGGGTTTAGTCTCAATAATTTTATTTTGAACTCCTCCAGGTTTCCATTTTTTAGGAACAATAATAGTAACTTCAATATCAGGATGAAGTTTTGCTAAAGTTTCAAATTTTTCACAATTAAGGTCAACAATATAAGTGTGACTAGCAACTAAGATTTTCATGAGCTTTTCGTGTTTTTTATTATTAAAACTTAAGATACAGATTCAAGAGAATTATTAGGTTTTAATTGCTGATTGTAGCTATCATTTTTACTGTATATTTGTCCATCGTCCCAGCGAGATAGAAAGGTAGTTTTAACAGCATCTATAAATCCCAAAATGTAAAAGAAGAAACGTACTATAATCTTAAGAGGAGATCCCCCTTTATTACAAGGAGGGTTCCCCAATACATGGCAGTCAAAAAGTTTTGTGTATAAACGGAATTGTTGTGGCGAATTTAAGTTTTTTAGTGCCATTAAAAAATGGTTGTGATAGAAAGTTATTTGATAGGAAAAAGAACGGGTACTTAGATCGTGACAACCACCAGTTTCTTCCCCTAAGTGAACCAAGTAAGCATCAGGTTCATACCAAATTTTATAACCTGTTTGACGTAAACGTAAACAAAAATCTGATTCTTCTCTAACAGCGTTTCCTCTAAATCTTTCATCGAACCAAATATTATACTTAGTAAAAATTTCTCGTCTAAATGACATATTGCAACCGCGAGTTGAAATAACTTCTTGAGGTTTTGTAGTATGAACTAGATCGATATGATACCAAGCAATACCAGGGTCCATTGCTTCTGGGGGTAATAGTTCTATGGTATAAGGATTTTGAGAATCATTAATTTTTTCAGAATCAGCCAATTTCATTCTATCTAAAACCCTTCCAGCTACCGCTCCAACTTCTAAATTTTGTTGATAAACCTTTGCATGAGTATATAAGTAATTTTTGGGTAGTTCAACATCATCATCGATAAAGATAATAATCTCACCTTGAGAACGACGAACCCCATAATTTCTAGCTGCTGGTAAACTTGCCCAACTAACAGAAAACAACTTTATTTTATCAGTCTTAGCTAGGTTTTCTAGATAAGTTTGAATCTTAGGAGCATGGTTTTCTGTTTGATCAATTACCAAAATTTCCAGATGAGGATAATCCTGTTTAAGAACATCCTCTAAGGTATCTTTTAAAATTTGTTCTCGTCTATAGGTTGGGATAATCAGGGAAATGGAAGGATAAGACATGATTTTTAAGGTTTATAAATTAAATGGCGGATGGTTTTTTTCTATGAATTTTAACACGCTTTTTAAGTGCATCTTCGGCTGCTTTTTGGGCTTTAAGTTTAGCTTGTTCTTCTTTATCTATTACAGGAAGTTTCAAAAGAACTCCAGCAAACAACCAAAAATAAACACAGACTGGATCTGTATCCAGAGGATACCAGTAAGGAAAATAACTAATGATTAATAGAAATACCCAAAAACCAGAGGCAAAGCTTTTTAGACATTCATCTTTTAAACCACGGTATTCTTTGAAGGTTAAAAAACATAAATGACTGACAAAAATCATAAAAGCTATCAAACCAACAGGACCAATTTCAAAGAAAAGTTTAGGATGATAAGTTTCTACGAGAGAAACTTTTCCAAATATTCGGGTTGAGTTGGTAGCTGAACCTAAGCCATGTCCTAAAATACCTCGTTGAGTTCTGAATGCAAAATCAAATTGTTCTTGAATGAATAGGTAAGGGGGAGAGGCATTCCATCGCCCGACAAAACTATCAATTCGCTCTTGAATAAAGTCAGGATTGAAAAAAGAAAATCCTAGAAATAAGACCACAGATAAACCGACAGCAATGGGAATAAATCGTTTAAAATCAGCAATTTTTCCAGTTAAAACTAGCATAATAATTAGCACAGCTGGAACCACAGCTAAGGCCAATCTTTGACCACAAATAACAGCATTAATAAAGACCATGGCCATGCCAACCAAACCACAATTTCTCCAAAAGAATGCAGTATCACTAAAAGCAACCGAAAAACAAATAGCAGCATTTGCCACTAAAAACCACCCCCAGTGCCAAGGAGAAACAAAAGTTCCAGGCATACGTATTTGCCCCTGACTTGGAGAGTATAAAGCAGCACCTCCAACTAAACATTTTGCGTCTAGGTTTGGTTTAAACAATTGTGATCCGCCTAAATGATTTGTGCCTTGACATCTTCCAGTTTTAAACATCCAAAATTGTATCAGTGCCAAGCCACAACAAATAATTGCCAACAACACTAATAAACGGCCTAGAAACAATAACTGTTTTTTATCTTTGACTAAGTAATAACCACAAAAAATTAGAGGGATGTAACCAGCTAAAACTTTTAACCCTAAAAGTCCTTGGGCAAAGGGAATTGACTCTTTACAAGGGGTTACAATGACTCTTCCCTGCGCATTTAAAATAGGTTCTCCATTAGCATCACGCAATAATCTGTCGAACTCGGGAAGAGAATCACAAGTGGGTAAAAATTGCTTGAATCCATTAACTAAAAATAAAGTTAATAAGGCACAAGTAATTAGTAGTATCAAGGTAGTCAGAAGTGGTTTATAGACAATAATGCTTTGTCGTTTGCTTCTACAATACTGCATCAAACCCAAAAGTCCAGGAATATAAAAAGCATCTTTAGAAAGCTGGAATAGGGCATTACCACCACCAATCCAATAGGTTACAGTCCCACTAAATGGCATATAAATTAGAAAAGCCCACAAAGCTGTGCGGGGGTAATTGTAACACATTACAAACAAAGGAATTAGTAACCCCACAGCGCCACCAATTTTAGGACTTACAGTAAAAGTCAGGGGAACACCAACAAGAATGGCAAAGAATAGGGAAAAGCCAATTAACCCCATTAGTTTTCTTCGACTTTCTCTAGCTTTACGTTTTTGTGCGAGTTTATCTTTGATGTCAACAGATGAATTATCTGGTTTCCGTTTTCTTGATTGTCTTTTTCTTAGAGAACGCGTCATTAGATATGCAAAAGTTTCGACTGTCTTTATAAATTATACCCACTTATTTTAAAAATTCTTCTCTTTTTTCTGAGGATTTGAGATCACCTTATTTCGCGTCGAAGGATTACACTGATCTTATGATATGATGGTTAATTCTAAAGAGATTAAATTTTCTTGTTATGTCTATTTCACCCATTATTTTAACCTTAATTATTGTAGTATTAGCTTTAATTAGCTTTGTTTGTGAATTTTTTCCTGTGGATACTACAGCGATTGGCATTACAGTTTTATTGATATTATGTAAATTAGTTACCCCAGAAGAGGGAATTTCTGGATTTAGTAATTCAGCGACCATCACAGTGATGGCTATGTTTATTTTAAGTGCAGGAATTACAAGAACAGGGGGCTTACAAATTGTTAGAGATTTACTGTTTCAATTGGGGGGAAAAAGTTTAAAAAAGCAAATTGCGGCTCTGGGTATTATCGTGGGATTTATCAGTGCTTTTATTAATAATACTGCTGTTGTTGCTGTCTTTTTACCTATCATAGAAGGTTGGGGTAAAAAGCGTCAAATATCTTTATCTAAATTACTAATTCCACTTTCTTATACGGCAATTTTAGGGGGAGTTCTTACTATTATTGGAACTTCTACTAATATTTTAGCTAGTGGTTTATCAGAAAAATTAGGTTATGGGGAATTTAGTATTTTTTTGATAACACCCATTGGCATTCCTGTATTTTTTATTGGCTTAATTTATTTAACTTTTATTGCTCCGAAAATTTTACCCGATCGCAAATCTGTTAATAACAATGGTTTGGATGTTGATTATGAAATGAAAGACTATGTGAGTGAGATTATTATTACTCCTCGTTCTAGTTTAATTGGACAAACTTTAAGAAAAAGTGGCATACAAAGAAAATTTGATGTTGATGTTCTAGAAATCATCCATAATGATATTCATTTTCCTCAACCTTTAGCCGATAAAATTTTATCTTTGGGCGATATTTTATTAGTAAGAGGAAGAAAAGAAGATTTATTACAAATTAGAGATGAAAGGGGGGTGGATATTTTGGCAGATGTACAATTTGATCAAGAAAAAATTGAAGAAGAACTAACTTTTGGAGAGGATAAAGTAGCTGAAGTTTTGATATTATCTAATTCTCGTTTAATTGGTTCTACTCTCAAAGATTTACGCTTTAGACAAAGATATAATGCGACAGTTATTGCTATTCGTCGAGGGGAAGAATTATTACGAGAAAGACTGGGAAAAGTACGCTTAAAATTTGGTGATTTATTGTTAGTACAAGGACCAAGAGAAAGCTTTATTGGATTACAAACAACCAGGGAATTATTGGTATTAGAAGAAAGAGACGTTGAAACTTTAAGACAAAATAAATCTTATATTGCGATCGCTATTGTTTTGGGGGTTGTTATTCTAGCTGCTTTGAAAATTTTACCTATTTTGGTCAGTAGTTTAGTGGGGGTAATGTTGATGATATTTACAGGATGTTTAAAACCAGGAGAAATTTATGGAGCAGTCCGTTGGGATATTATTTTTCTTTTAGCAGGATTAATTCCTTTAGGTATTGCTATGGATACATCAGGAACTAATCAATTAATTGCTGAGTATATTGTCAATTTAGCTTCTTATTTACCTAACTATTTAGTTCTAGTTATTTTCTATTTGTTGACAGCTTTATTAACTGAAATTATCTCTAATAATGCTGCTGTTTTATTGATGTTACCTGTAGCTGCTGAAGTTGCTAAAAATCTCAATCTTAATCCTATCGCTTTCATATTAGCGGTTATGTTTGCTGCTTCCAACAGTTATATAACCCCCATTGGTTATCAAACAAATACAATGGTTTATGGACCAGGAGGTTATCGCTTTTTAGACTTTACCCGTGTAGGACTTCCCCTAACCCTAATGTTTACTTTTATTGTTCCTTTATTAATTATTATTGTTTACGGACTGTGAGTTAATTTATAACCATTTGGTATTCAGCTAAGAGATAAAAAAGCAGCATTTGTATAATTCCAGTTACTTTCTAGAAACATATAAAATAAGCTAATATCTAATACCTGATAGCTGAATACTGACATGAATTTACCTATAATAACGATAGTATTGGGAATTAGGAACAACATGACGATTACGACCACGACCACGACCACGACCACGATAACTTTGGTAGGGATTATAGTTATTATAGTAACCGCAATTGTAACAAGAACCCCGTTGATTTCTTTGAATGACAACTCTTTCTCGGAAGGGATAATTTCCCCTACCTCTATAATAAGAATTACCTCGAGAATAATTATTGCCTATTCTTCTATTTGGGGCAGTAATTGTGCGATGAATTCCAGGACTAGGACTGACACGCGTTCGGCGAGGATAAGCTAAGGTTTCTGTAGCTAAAACACCTAAAGATAGAGTAATTCCTAGAAATAAACTTAATGATTTATTGATCATTGGTCTTGGCCTCAACTCTAATGAGAGAATCTTAATTTTTTTCCTAGATTCTTCTATCTCTATTTTACACCTTTTATTGCTAGGAGTTAAGAAAAAATTTACTCCTATAGCAATCAGGTTTCAGTTGTGAGAAAACCAGAAGGAGGATAAAACGAGTAACTTGTTCAATTATTTTAACCTATCTATAGAAATAATTAATCAGCCCGATCGCTTATCATGAGGTAATCTAGAAAATAGGACAAACTATCTTTCAACTATTTCATCAAACCAAAGTAATTCTATGGGGACTGATAAGCGCATTTGGCTATACGATACCACCCTCAGAGATGGGGCCCAACGGGAAGGAATATCCTTATCCTTAGAAGATAAACTGAAAATTGCCCGTCAACTGGATAAAATGGGTATTCCCTTCATTGAAGGGGGTTGGCCAGGTGCAAACCCCAAAGATGTGCAGTTTTTCTGGAAATTACAAGAAGAACCTCTTACACAAGCAGAAGTTGTGGCCTTTTGTTCCACCCGTCGCCCCAATAAACTAGCAGCAGAAGACCCCCTCTTAAAAGCGATTTTAGCCGCCGGAACCCGTTGGGTGACCATTTTTGGTAAATCTTGGGATTTGCACGTCACAGAAGGGCTTAAAACCACCCTAGAAGAAAATTTAAACATGATTGCCGATACCATTGAATATCTCCGCAGTCAGGGACGGCGTGTAATTTACGATGCAGAACATTGGTTTGATGGTTATCTGAATAACCCTGAATATGCCCTAAAAACACTAAAAACCGCCAAAGAAGCCGGTGCAGAATGGTTAGTGTTATGCGACACCAACGGGGGAACCTTACCCCACGATGTCACCCGTATTGTTAAAGATGTGGTGGTGGCCTTAGACATTCAACCCGACAATGATAGCCCCCAGTTAGGCATTCATACTCATAATGATTCAGGAACCGCCGTAGCCAACGGGTTAGCCGGTGTGGTAGAAGGGGTGAGAATGATCCAGGGAACCATCAACGGTTACGGAGAAAGGTGTGGTAATGCTAACTTATGCACTTTAATTCCTAATTTACAGTTAAAAATGGGTTATCACTGTTTAGCAGAAACCGAGTTAACCCAACTGACAAAAACGAGCCGTTTGATCAGCGAAATGGTTAATTTAGCCCCGAATGATCACGCGCCTTTTGTGGGACGTTCTGCCTTTGCCCATAAGGGAGGTATTCATGTGTCTGCGGTGCAGAAAAATCCTTTAACTTATGAACATATTAAACCAGAAAATATTGGCAATGAAAGGCGCATTGTTATCTCAGAAATGGCGGGTTTAAGTAATGTTTTATCTAAGGCCAAAACCTTCGGGATTGAGTTAAAGAAAGAAGATCCTGCTTGTCGGGAAATTTTGGCAAAAATTAAAGAATTAGAACACAAAGGCTATCAATTTGAAGTAGCAGAAGCGAGTTTTGAGCTATTAATGCGTCAAGCTTTAGGGCAAACAAAAAGCTTTTTTCAGTTACAAGGATTTCAAGTTCATTGTGATATGTTATATGGGGAAGGAATGCCTTACAGTAATGCTTTAGCTACTATTAAAGTAACGGTTAATGGGGAAGATAGATTAGAAGTAGCAGAAGGTAACGGGCCTGTTTCCGCTTTAGATAGTGCATTACGCAAAGCTTTAGTTAATTTTTACCCGGAAATTGCAAAATTTCATCTCACTGATTATAAGGTTAGAATTTTAGATGGAGGTGCCGGAACTTCAGCTAATACTCGGGTTTTAATTGAGTCTAGTAATGGTAATGAACGCTGGACAACTGTTGGGGTTTCTCCTAACATTTTAGAAGCTTCTTATCAAGCAGTGGTAGAAGGTATTGAATACGGTTTATTGTTAAAATCTAATGTTAAAAACATAGTTAATTCACTGTGAATAAAAACATAGATAATATTCTCGATTCAATGGTTCTGATAGCAACATATATCGCTTATGAAACATGAATGATCCTATTGATGAGTTAAGAGAAATCGCTCAAAAATATCAACTACAAGAACCTGAATTTCAGTATCAATGGAAGGAGGGTAAATGGCAGTGTACTTGTGTTATTATTTTTGAAGAGACTATAATAACAAAAACCAAACTTGGACAAAAGAAAAATGAAGCCAGAAGAAAAGCAGTAAATTCTGTTTTACCTATTATTAGGAAACTTGTAACAATAGAAGAAGTTAATCAATCTGACTCATTACAGTCTAGAATCAAACAATGGTTCAAAGATTTTAGGCGAGATTGGAATCAAAAATCTAATATTGAAAATGCTGAAGCTATTGTCAATATATTCGTTGGATTCATCGCACTAATCACAGCGATAAATGCGGCTAGTGTATATATTGATTCCCAAAGCAGACAAGATGAAATTGCCACAAGAAGAGATTTATCAACTTATAAAGATTATGGGGAATATTTGACAACTTATCATGAGATTATTCAACCTAATATCAGTCAATTTTTGAATGATTTTGAGATTAACTATATTAGAATACCAGGTACAGAACATTCACCACAAAAAATTATTAGGTTAGGGAATATTAATGGAGAAAAAGAAGCAATTAAAATCAAAGAAAGTGAAAAAAATAAATCAACTGAATTAAAAATATCTGAGGTAAAAAAATTGTCTATTGAAGAACAAATAAACATAATTAATAGCCAACTTAAGAAAGAATGTCAGGACACAAAGGAGCAAAAAAAATTTTGTTTTAAGATTATTCACAATAGTCTATCTAGCTCAATAGAACTTAAATATTATAATAATATTGAAAATGAAATTGATGAGAAGCAAATGGCTAAAATTGTTACGATTCATTTTGTAAATGATGAAGAACAATGTCAAAAACTACAAAAACCTATTCAAACACCTATTCAAACACAGGAAACTCAGTGTTTTCTTTTATATAAGGAAGCTGACAATTGTTTCTATGATGAACAAACAGGAGGTTATAGAAATAATGAGCAAAGAATAAAGATGATGAGGAAAATGATAAATAAACCAAAAAATAAAGAAGGTTTATATCAATACGAAAGCTGTAAAATACCAAAAAGCAAAGAAGTGAAAACAGAAATAGATCGAATAGAAAAAACTCAGAAAAGATACACTAATGCTTGTAAAGCACTCTTACCATATACAAAAACCAGAACTGGAATCGAAGTTTTTTATTCAGATATATTTCAAGATTATAGAGCAATTCATCTGTTTTATGAATCTTTAGGTTTGGGAATTAAAAATGATTTGATCCAATTTGATACAATTTTTAGTTTATTTACTTATCCTGCACTTTGGGAAGATGATAAGGTAACAGTTTGGGCTTCTTTTGATCCTTTTTTTGAACTAGAGAATTGTTTAAGAAATAATTGGTTTGAAGAGGATAAACCATTATTAGATTTTTCAAGTCACTTTATTCAATTAGGTGCTAATTATCATTATGCTAGAGTTTTTAATAAATATAAAGAACTAAATTGTAGAAGATGGTGGCAATTTTGGAGATTTTTTATATTGCATGAAGGAGACACAAATAAATGTAGAAACTTACGAGAAAAGATACATTTAATAGAACATTTCGCCTTAAACAAGGGGTCTTCTTTTGAGTTATATAATGATCCGAGTATCTCGTTTAAAACAAAAAAACTATTGTCATTTATGAAAAAGAATTCTGCTGAAATTATTATTTTATTTTCAGTTA
>NZ_JASJEB010000116.1 GCF_030064895.1 Crocosphaera sp.
CCCCACTATTAATTTTCCTCCATTCTTAAAAACTAATAAACTTCTCATAGGTTTATTAGGGATGATTTTTTAAAAAAGTCTTTTCATTTTCTTTTTACAAACAGTCTCTAAGATTGAGGTAAAGTAATAGAATTTAGAAAATCAGAATAAACATCAAAGTAACCTTTTTGCTTAGCTTGGTTCTTATTATTCAATTGAAAATTATCTATTTCTAGAAATTCTGAAACGGCCGTTTGAAGACAATTTTGTAAACACTCTAACTTCAAAATAAGAATATTGACATTTTGAAGTTTAATAATTTGATATCCTTTCTGATGAGGAAAATTCCGTTGATACACGTCGATTCCAAAAACATCTTTAACTTGCCTATCTAACCACTTTAAGGGAATTTCATGAGGATAATTCACTAAAAAATCATCAATCAAATTTGTAATTTCTAGCTGTCCATCTTCGTAATTATCGACTAAATTAGGAATATACAAATCACTTTGTTTCCCTGCATAAGCATTTTGAAAAAACGCTGATATATTTCTATGAATTGGATCACGAATAATTGTAATTATTTTCCAAGGGTAGTCTTGAGATGCTGTATCAACAAACTTACTAATTTCTTGACTAGCAATAATATAATTTGGGAGAGGAATTTTTGAAATTTTATATTTTTTAACACAATTATCTAAAGACTGTTTTTTAAGATAGTGTGTCTGACAAATAGCTATATCTAACTTATTTGTTCTCAGAGAATTAACAATAGAACTTGAAGCAACTTTACCCATTTGATGGACTAAAATAATTTTCCTTTTTTTTAACTTTTCCCTCAAATACAGACGATATTTTTGTTTTTTATAATATCTTCTTCCCAATTGATAAACTTGTCTAATTTTTTGCTTAATCATGCTCATTTACTCCTTATTTCTATTTAGATGATGGTATTTTCTCTGAAATTATTGACTGAGTTGAATAGTCAATAATAGGGCGATTTTTATCTAGTTGGGATTGATCATCTGGCCGTGATAATCGACGAGGATAATAAAAGGTTTCTTTTAATTGGTTATTAATCTTTCCTTGTTGCCTAAACCCTTGATAAGTTCCCCAAAACTGCATAAACCTAAAGATTGGAATTGAAGTAATATTTACCCAAAATACACCATCATGCCACGCATGAAAATAATCACTAATTAAATTAGTAATAAATAAACGCAGAAAATCCCAAAAATAAAAATGTTCTTGGGGATAAATATTTTTCAGGGCGATCGCTTCTCGACGATAGCGATTATAAGTACGTTTTGGGGTTTCATCATGAACGTGAATAATTTCTGCTTCAGGAACATAAGCAATGCGATATCCCGAATTAATCGCGCGTTTTGCCCAGTGTAAATCTTCTAACCCCGTTAAACTCTCATCATAGGGAATTTCTTTCCAAAGCGATCGCCGAATGGCAGCATTAGCATTATTACAAAAAGGATGGGTTTTATCAAGGATCGTTTGATGATCAGGAAACCAACTAATAAAAATTTGTTCCTCAGAATATTTTGTGGTGCTATTACCCCGTTGTTTTCCATAAGTTAATGCAATATCAGGATCATCAAAGGGAAAGATTAATTTCTCAATCCAGTCTTGATACTGAGGATAAACGTGCGCGCTGGCAATGACAATAAACTCTCCTGTTGCTGCTTGACAACCCAAGTTAAGGGATCGTCCAAAAGAAAAGTCTTCTGGTTTAATGGATACGAGTTTAATAGGGTAACAAGAAGCTATAGCAACTGTACTATCTGTTGAACCAGAGTCCACGACGATAATTTCAATATCTTGGACGGTTTGCTGCATTAAACCACTCAGCAAACGACCAATATGTTGTTCTTCGTTATAACAGCGAATGACAATGGATACTTTAGACATTTAAAAATACCTCTAATATACATTTATTATTATCTATAATTACACACCCTTGTGTTTTGTCTTATTGCTATGATAAGTGTTAATTGAGCTAATGAGTAGCTGGAGAATGTCTACGATACATAATATCTTCGGGCTTTTAATCTCCCGTAAATATTTCTTCCTTAATGGCTTCCAAATATGCCTTACCAAATCTTTGATCGGGTTCGAGATAATTACCCTCAGCCCATTCGTTCCAAGATTTTGCAAACAGAATCCGATTTTCAAATGGTTTATCGGCTACCTTATCCAAAGCATCTCGAAAATGTTTTCTAAATAGTTCGGGGGTAGAATTATGTAGTACGATACCTCGCTCTTGACATCTTGGTGTGCTATCCCAATTAGGAACAATAGAAGGATACTCATTGAGGGGAGCTTTACCTGCTTTGAGGAAATAGGGCATAGCTTCTTGATAGGTATATGTAGCAGGTTTTTTAAAGACTGCCCGGTAGTTATTGACTAATTTTTTTAGTAATTTATTTTTGGGGAGCAATTGAGCTACAAGGCGATGATGAGAATAAGAGGAAGCATCAAAACCTAGTTCTTTGGCTTTTTTCGGGTTTAAAGTTCCTGCCACTAAATGTAAGCCTTTTAAACCCTCTTTTTGGGCTAACTTACGCCAAAATTCCAAAACTTCCTTAACATCAGGAATCTCCAAAGGGCGAAAAATTAAAAATAAAGGTTTACCCTCTACAGTGATATACCTGTGATCAGAAAAAGCCCGTAATAGGTAATAAAAATGTTCTTCATGATCTTCCCAACCAGGATAGGTTTGCTCAACCAATGTTTTATCGGGCGCACCAAACCATACTCCTGTCCAAGAATGGTTAGCCCAACCGAGACAAAAAGGAAAATTAGGTTCTCCTGAACTTAAAACCTCTTCAAATGGCCGCTCTAGTAACCTTTTACCCGATCCCAACCAATAGTGCCAATAGGCAAAGCCTTCGATTCCATGCTCTTTGGCTAACTCTGCTTGGGCTGCTCTAATTTCAGGAATTCGTAAATCATAAAATCCTAAGTCTGCGGGTAAATTTGGTTGATAGTGACCTTTATATAGAGGTTTAGCTTTAGTAACATTTGTCCACTCTGTAAAACCCGTACCCCACCACAAATTATTCTCAGGAATGGGATGATACTGGGGTAGATAATTGGCAATAAGCCTAGCACGTTTGTTTTGTTTCATTTTTTTAGATGTTATCCATAGTCATTTTTATTGACCACTTTTAGGTCATTATACGAATATTCAGCAAAATATTGATGATAATTGTTTATGTTAATGCCTACTGTATTTTGCAGCATTTTTTGAATTTTTTCAAGCAACATAGAAGGATCTATTTGCTGGAAATACAAGATTCTTTGCACCAATTCTTCAACTGTAGAAAAATCATCATTTTCTAATCCATAAACATTGACTGTTTGCTCTTGGTTATATCTAAAACAGGGTAATCCATAACATAATGATTCATAATAAACTGTTGTTGTCGTATTATAAGAAATTGTAAAATCAAAGTCACTATTAATCAATAAATTGGATAAAATTTCATTGGTCTGAACAACATTTATACTGTGTTCTTCTGTAATTTTTTTGTAGTATTTTTCATTGAGATTTTGAGGATGTAATTTAAAATAGAATTCAATATCTCCGCGTATTTTCGATAGTTTTTTGATTATCTCTATAACTTCTAAATTAATTAAATCATCTCCTTTCCCACCTAGAAATACTAGACCTTTTCTGAAAGACTGTTTTATTTCCTCAATTTTCCATTTACTATATTTGAGATTACCCACTAATAATAACTCAGCCGATGTCATGGAAGATTTTCTGATTTGATTAATTGTATTTTGACTCCAACACAATAAGTAATCAGTTTGCAGGTTTTCTATGTTAATTAAGTCATAAGGAGGAGAAGACTTATTAAGAAAATATCTATCCATAATAGCGTGTTGTAATGAGTAAGTAGGAATGTCTCTCTTTTGACAAAATTTTACTAATATATTTTCATAGTTCAAGGCACCATTAAAGGCAATATACTTTTTGATTTTTACTTTATTTTCGTCAATACTCTCAAGAGCATCAATAAAATTTCTATAAAATTGTAATCGACAACTAAACATAAGAATTTCTTTTATACTTAAAAGCTTAAAAAGCTTTATAAAGTTATTGAGAAAAGTAATCAGAAATAATAAAAAGCTTTTGCTAAATAAAGGAATTGATTTACTGTCAATCTTCATGTCTAAAATAAAATTGACAGATTTGTTTATTTTTTGACTTGTTAACTCAATAAGTTCACAATAATCATTACGGCGACTTTGAGTTTTAGGTATGGTAAAAACAACCCCAGGATGCTCACAAATGTCTTGTAAATTATCAATGTATGGATGTTGTTTGATTTGTGATAATATTATTCGATATGCTTGATCTTCAAGATCATTCTTTCTCTCAAAGTAAATATGATAAATTATATCGAAAGCAATAATTTCACCTAAGTTATATCCTTGATACTGATAGGATAGTTTATTTTTGATTTTTTTGTATTTCTCAAAATAATTATTCATAAGATATTTTTTCCAATATCCAATATTTCGCCTCACTAAGTATAAACTCGATTCGTTTTTATTTTCAACAAAACTAAAGTTAACTTTGAGAAGGGAACTCAGGCGTTGGCGAATTCATCGGGTTTAGATTGTATAACTAAATTAGCCCTTCTAGCTCAAGATCCTCGATCATCTGCATTCCCCTGGTATCACCAAGGCGCAATAAAGCACTTTTAGCATCTTCTTTAACGCTGTAGTCTTCATCTTCTACTAATGCTTCGATTAAAGCATCGATCGCCGTGGCATAAACCACGTTTGACGGGAGTTCTCGACAGAGTTGCCCGATGGCCCAAGCGCAGTTCCCTCGTATGGCGGCCACGGAATCTCTCCTTAATCCTTGAATTAGGGGCGGCATTGCGGCGATCGCATCTTCGTATTCTTGTTTAGCGATTTGAGCTAGGCTACTGGCCGCCCAAAGACGTACGGCAGAAATATCGGTTCTCAGAGCATGGATCAAGGGCTGAACACTGCTGCGATCGCTGCCATTGCCTAGGGCCCAAACAATGCCTTTACGGACGTATCCGTTCCAATCTCTTCCTAATAAGTCTATTAAAGCGGCTACGGCTTCAGGACTGGTATTTCTTCCCAAGGCATAGGCTGCACTAACCCGTACTAAGGGGCAAATATCATCTAGCAGTTGAATCAGTGGGGCGATCGCTCTGGGGTCTTCTAGTTCACAAAACACCCTCGCTGCCAGCATTCTCTGTGATGGATCTTCATCTCTCAATTTTGGCAACATTTCGTCTGGATCAGGACTGGTACCCTGTACATCTACAGTTTCCAGGGGATCCAAGAGGTCATCAAATTGCTCTACACTCTCAATTACGGTGGGATCGTCGTCGGTTTGCATAGTCGTTAGAATAGCCTATTATTAATCATTTAAGCAGGTTTCCTGTCTCTTGTCTTAATTCTGTTTCTGATCACATCATACCTTTCTGTTTATTAATAAAATGAACTTATCTTATTGCGATAAGATATTTAATTTCCTGAATAATGCTTGCTTTTTTAGACTTGTTAAGAAACAACTTATTTTTCCTGATTTTGCTAAAATTTAGCCATATTTGCATTTTGGGCATTTTCATGATATTTTATTTTTCAGGTAGGCTGTGGGCTTAGTTTATCTACTCATAATGTTTGAATGGTCTATATTAGCCATTCTTTCGTTGAAATGTCGATTTTTGTTAATAAATTTGAATTTAGCTTGCATTTTTTAAGATAATGTGTATCAAGGTGTAGTGTGAAATATTGGTATGATGGTCAGCTATTTACAGAAGACAAAATTTGTCTATCTATTGATAATCCAGGTTTAAAATTTGGGGCAACTGTTTTTACTACAGTTCGAGTTTATCAACAATCATTAAACCACCCTTTAACGCAATGGAAAGCTCATTGTCATCGTCTTAAAAGTAGTTTACAACAGTTTGGTTGGTGTTTACCGAATTGGCAAAAAATAGCTCAAGGGGCAAACTATTTGATTGGTACTTACCCTGTGTTAAGAATAACTGTTTTTCCTGATGGTAAAGAATGGATTATAGGACGTTTTTTACCCGAAAATTTAGTTAAATTGCAACAGCAGGGGGTGAAAGGATGGTTGGCTAAGGATTCGTTGTTTCAACGCAGTTTACAAGCTCATAAAACGGGAAATTATTTAGGAGCTTACTTAGCTCTACAAAAATCTAAAAAACTGGGTTTTCAAGAAGCAATTTTAGTTAATGCAGAAGATAATTGGTTGGAAACAACAACGGGAAATCTTTGGGGATGGAAACAGGGAAAATGGTACACACCAGCGTTAAATAGTGAAATTTTACCTGGTATTGGAAGATGGCAATTAATCCACTGGTTAGGTGAACAAAATATCAAAGTTGTAGAAAATCAATGGACTCCTTACTGGGTTAAATCTCTAGAAATAGTTGCCTATACAAACAGCGTTGTGGAGGTCATTCCTTTTTCTTCTATTGATTGTCAGGGAGAGTTGCTTAACTTTGATATTTTTGGGGAAGCATTAGACATATTGTATCAGTATTATGATCATAGATGAGTTATCAGCTATCAGTTTTTTGGGAAGAAGAAGAAGAGCGAAATATCCACCAACCAGCAAAACAAAGGGTACAGTTGCCGATAACTGTTAAAGACGCTTGTAAGGTGACTAACCAATCTAAAGAAGGTGGATTATCAAAGAAATGCCAGGTACAAGCACACATGGCACTGACTAAACCCGGTAACATTCCCCAAGATAGCGATCGCCAATATAATTTAGCACTGACTTGGGCATAAGTCCAAACGAATAAAATAGCCACTGTCCACTCAATGACACTGGAAACATGAACCATCCAAGTTGGAATAGAAAGTACATTCATAAACTGACTCATTAACTTTATTTCTCTAATAATTTATCAACTTTTTCTTGTAAAAGTAAAGAGATTAAAGATTTAAACAAAAATAAACTAAAAAGTCCGGCAAAACCAAAACAGATTAAAGCAAACTTAGTATAAACCGTTGTCATAAGTATAGAAGCTGATAATAAAACAAACCCAGTTAAACAAGCATAGATTAAGCTTCTTATTCCTAAATTAATACGTTTTAAAACCCTTTCATTTTCTAAAGAGCGAACTCGAAACTGTAACTCTCCTCTGTCTATTCTTTGCTCGAAACCTCTGAGAAACTTTTCAGACAGATTAGCTTGATTTAAGCTAGTTTTAATAATATCTTTCGCCTGTCTGACTATGACTGTAACAACACTTCCCCCACTACCACTTAAAGCCAAATTTTTGACAAAAGGTTGACTAGCTGCTAGTAAATTATACTGAGGGTCTAACGCTCTGGCAATACCATCTAAGGTTGTCAAAGATTTCAGGATAAATGTCATTTGTGGGGGTAAACGAAAGGGCTGACTTTTGAACATTGAATAAACCTCATCACTCACTTGTTCAAAAGCACGAACATCCACAGGTTTATCACGAAAGTTTTCTAATAAAAAATCAACAATTCTTTTTACAGGGGTCATATCGTTTAAAGGTTCAATTAAACCCATATAAACTAAGTTATCTACCACTGTATCCGTATCTTTTTTTAAGACGGCAAAAAACACTTGAATCATCTGATCCTTGGCAAAGGTTTTAACTTCGGCCATGGTACCAAAATCATAAAAAATAAGTTCTCCCCGTTGACTGACGGCCATGTTACCAGGGTGAGGATCTGACTGAAAAAAACCATCCAGTAATAATTGTTTTAAATAGGAACAAATTCCCAATTGAATAATATTATCTAAATTAATATTATTCGCTTCTAATGCTGCTCTATCATCTACTTTTATTCCAGGTAGATACTCCAAAGTTAAGACTTTTTTCGTGCTACATTTCCAGTAAACTTTAGGAACTTTTATTCGGGAATAACCTCGAAAATTATTGCCAAATCTCTCTGCATTTTTACCCTCATGAACATAGTCAATTTCTTGAAATAAAAGCTCAAAAAATTCTTTATGAATTGCCTCTAAATCATACTTTTTAAAAGGCTTAAAATATCGAGTTAAAATACGAATTAAACGATGAACTACTTCAAAATCTAAATTAAAAATTTTTTCTAACCCAGGCCGTTGAACTTTGACCACAACTTCTTTGCCTGTATATAATTTTGCCCTATGAACTTGTCCTAAACTTGCTGATGCTAAGGGTTCTATTTCAAAATCGTCGAATAAATCATAAATTGCTTTACCTAACTCTACTTCAATGACAGCGATGGCTTCTTCCGGACTAAAAGGGGGAACGTTATCTTGCAGTTGACTTAATTCTTGAATATATTCCAAGGGTATTAAATCAGCGCGTGTGGATAAAGACTGGCCAATTTTAATAAATGTTGGACCTAGTTGTAGCAAATTTTTAACTAACCATTTTGCTCGTTTTTTTCGTTGTTTTGAGCTATTATTTTTTAATAATTTATCCCATAATAGAAACAGTAAAAATTGACAGGTGAATAAGGAGACTTCCCACTGACGACCAAGAGGAGAATATTGAGAATGTTGCCATCGCAGTGACTTGGAGGAACCGCGTTTTGTTAGCATACAACCTTTAAATTATGATGAGGATAATGATTGAGGAAGAACCAATCTAAATATAATTTTACAATGTTTAGGGTTTTCTGTGGGGAGACATTCAACGCTAATTTTTCCTTGCAGGAGTTTAACTAAATCTTTAACAATATTTAGTCCAACTCCAATACCAGGAATACCACTATCTATAACGATTTGTTCTCGATAGAAAGGTTCAAAAAACTCACTAATATTGTTGTGAAACCCGTACTCACTAATGTTCGATAAAGTGATAGCAATTAAGGATTTATTATGATTATTTTCTTGGTTGACTTCTAAGGTAACAGTAGAGTTTGGAACCGAGAATTTACTGGCATTTTTTAATAATTCTTCAATAATATTAGTTAAATGTTGAACATCTGTACGCAGTGATTCTTCACCTTGAATATTAAAGTTTGTGTTTAATGTTAGATTACTTTTTAAATTTTCTTGCCATTTTTCTTGGCAAGAATTAGTAATATTTATAAGTAGTTTAGTTAAATTAACAGGAACTAAGTTATAGCTCATATTTTCAGATTTTAAATGTTTCAGTTGTAAGATTTTTTCGTTGATACTGTTAAGCTTATTCCAAGAATCTTCTAACATGGCAATTCTTTTGCTTAACTCTTTTGGGGATAGTTCTCTAGTCTTTAAAACAGTGATCCCCATTTTTAGAATAGCCAAAGGATTGCGAGTTTGATCACTCATAATCGTAATCATATTATAAATAACTTTTCTATTCCATTCTAGTTGTTTTTCTAATTGTTGTCTTGTACTTTTCCACCACAGTCTTAGAATTGGATTTTCTTGTAAAAGTTGAGGAATATCACCAAGAGAAAAAGAAGAATCTTTATTAATACTTTTTTCATCAACCATTGCGTTTACTTGATTTAGATGACAAGCAATACTAACAATATTTACTACTTCTTTTAACTTGTTTTTATCTTGACTATTCCATTGATAAGAAGTTGATTTACCTACGAGAATAATGCCATTGTTTTCTCCTTTAAAATGCGTGCTTATTCCTAGTAGTGATTCCAGTATAATGCCTTCCAATAAAACTGATAATTTATGGTATTTTTTGTGTTTTAAATCCCTAATATATCTCAAGTTTGAACCATTTTTTAATTCTTGTATCCAAGGATTTTGTATCAATTCAGATAATTTACTTTGGTGCATAATTGAATTATCTATCGGTGAATTTCTTAAGCTATAAAAGTATTGTAAGTCATTAAAATTAGTAATAATTAGACAAAAATCAACTAATAATTCTTCTCGAATTATCTCGGCTATATTTTCTAAATTTCTATCATAATCTGAGCGAGCAATAATTGCGTTAATTAAAGATTTTTCAATGTTATTATCTTTAGAAGAATTTGACATTGTACTAATAGCATCTGGTTTATAAAAAATTTAATAGTTTCATCGACATTTACAATACCTTTATCTAAGTTCCAAGAAAAAACAGCATTTTCTTTATCGGTTTCAAATTACATTCTAACTTAGAAAAAGCAAAATGTAATCAGAAGATGACAAGTTACCGATATATACTTATCATCAGTAATAATACGATATTCTTCAACAGTAAATTCACGCAAACCAATGCAAAAAAATATAATAATTGATGGTTAATATTTTAGAGTCCTAGATCAACAGCGATGCGATGGCTACAAGCAAACCCTGAAAAGGCTACAGCATTCAGTCCTTGACCCGGAAAGGTACTATCCCCTACACAGTATAATCCAGGGATAACCGTGCGATTAAACGGCATTCCTAGCAAACCTGGTAACTTACGACTGGGAATAGGCCCGTAAGTGCCATCATTTCGTCCTAAAAAGCGTCGATGTGTGCGCGGTGTTCCCACTTCTTGATAGTCTAAATTATCAATTAATCCAGGAAAAATATTTTCTAACCGTTGAATTAAACGAATAGCTGCTACTTCTTTTTTCTGGGAATATTCTTGGTTAGATAGTCCTTGCCATTCGCTAATATAACTGGGGGTAAAGGTATGGATAATATGATGATTAGGAGGAGCCAAACTGGGATCAAGCAAGGTGGGAATTGAGACAAAAATGGTTCCTTGTTCATCTTCCATCGTTTCCCATTGTTCTAAAAGGATATGATGGCATTCTGTTCCTATGGGTAAAAGTTCAGATTTCACACCTAAATGTAAGCTTAAGAAACTTGGAGATTTTTCATAACGTTGTTGCCATTTTTCTTCCTTTTTTGGCATCTCGTTTTTAGGCAATAATTTTTCAAATGTATCCCAACGAGTTGCGTTAGAAACAATCCGTTTTGCTCGATATTCTTTCCCATCAGCTAATTTAACTCCCACTGCCTTACCCTTTTCCATTAAAATGTTAGTAACACGGGCTTTATATTCAACTTCCCCCCCAAATTTTTCTAAACCTTCAACTAATTTTTCAGCAATGGTTCCCACACCCCCTTTAGGATAATTTATCCCTCCATAATGTCGATCTGAAAAAACCATTCCTGCATTGATCATCGGGGTTTTTTCTGCTGGAACTACAGACCAACAATAACACTCCATATCAATGAACTTTAGTAGTTCTGGATCACTGATATAACGACGGGCAATATCTCCTGCATTTTGTGGTAAATATTTAACTAAACCTAAACAGGCAAAAGGATGCTGGAAAAACACTCTCATCAAGTATCTAGGTTCTTCCAAGGAAAGTAAATCCATGGCATTTAGGCAGTTAAAAACTCGCCAACATTCGTCGTAAAAGCGACGAATACCAACTTTTTCATGAGGAAATTTAGCAGTTAATTCTTCAATAAATTTATCATAATCTTTGTGTACTTTTAGCTCTAAATTGTCAGGTAAATGGTAGTGTATTTGCACAGGATCTGGTATAGTTTCTAGGGTCATATTAACCCCATCTAAAGCACGGGTTAAAAGATTTGTGGTTCCTTCCGTTCCGAAACCAAAAATCATCGATGCACCCACATCAAAGCGATAGCCTTCCCGTTCAAAATAACCGGCACTTCCTCCAGGAATTAAATACTTTTCTAAGACTAATACTTTCGCTCCTTTGGCTGCAAGTTGGGTGGCCGTCACTAAACCTCCCATTCCCGAACCAATAACGATAACATCGTAGTCTTTTTTGGCGATGGCCGTCCCTGTCCTAGTCATATTTGATTACAATTTCTTAACATTTCTAGTTTATCAGTTAACAGTTACCAATTATCAGTTATTGAGCCTTCAAAGTTATGTTAGTAAGCAGGATGGTCACACTCCTCACACTCCTCCATCAAGCGTCTTTTAAGGGATTAAGGTTAGGAAGTAAGTAGATTATCCCAGAAACAAGAGTTAACACCACTGATAGCCAAAATACTGTGATGGAGATAGTTTCCCAAGGTTGAGGCAAAGGAGCGATCAAAAGTGCGATCGCTGTTATTTGACTTACTGTTTTCAATTTTCCCCAAATATTTGCTCCTTGAATAGCGGTATTTCCGGTTAAGTTTGGGTTAATACGCCATCCTGCGATCGCAATTTCTCGGCTTAATATTAAGAACACTCCCCAGGCCGGAACTTGTTGCAGAGAAATTAAACTTAAGAGGGGTGCAAGTACCAATAATTTATCCACCAGAGGGTCGAGAAATTTGCCCAATTCGGTCACTTGATTTAACTTTCTAGCTAAATAACCATCTACCCAGTCTGTTGAGGCAGCAAGAAGGAAAATAACGAGGCTAAGCCAACGATGACTAGGGGTAGGACTGGTAAGGAAATAGAAAAGAAAAGGCAGTCCTATTAAACGGGAAATTGTGATCGAATTAGGTAAATTCATGAACAATGGATAATGGATAATAAACCAAAAACATTAAATGTTATTGGTGAGGTATAAGAAATCTCTTCAACTTCTTAATTATAATTGATAGTGCTATATTCAGAAATATTTAATGCGTCTTCAATTTGCTGATATAAAGCTTCTAATGTAGAATAATTATCTAGAACAACGTCAGCTTTTTGTATTTTCTCTTCAAGTGGTAGTTGACTTTTGATGCGGGATATCGCTTCTTGTTCGGTTAAGTCATTTCTACTCATTAATCGTTGTAATTGTTGTTTATAATAACAAGAAACAACCCAAATTTCTGTAACTAAATGGGTTAATTTTGATTCAAAAAGTAAGGGAATGTCTAAGACGAGAATTCTTCCTTTATCTTGGGAAATTTCTTGTTTAAATTTTTGTCTTACATAAGGATGAATTTGACTTTCTAACCATATTTTTTCTCTGGCATCATT
The DNA here is from genome assembly GCF_030064895.1 of Crocosphaera sp. GTDB lineage: Bacteria > Cyanobacteriota > Cyanobacteriia > Cyanobacteriales > Microcystaceae > Crocosphaera. Next base: position 12,861 of record NZ_JASJEB010000116.1, read on the forward strand.
AAAAATAATATTACCCAATTTTTTGCGATTTAATTCTCCATTTGTAAAACAAATTTCTGCTCCATATCTTTGTTGAATTTTTTGTAAAATAGGAGAATTTTTCTCAACTGCTTCCTTAGCATAATTATCAGCATCCAACACTCGAATATGACAAACAGTGCTTAAATAATGGGAAACCGTTGTTTTTCCTGTGCTTATTCCTCCTGTCAAACCAATAATTCTTTTTGCGTGTTCATTCATATTAATAACTAAAATAAGGTTAGGTTTTCATAAATAATTTAAAAGATTTGCTAAGCTTTAGATACTCTAGAAAACTCAAAAAAGTCATGAAGTCATTAAGCTGTCCTAAGTGTGGGGGAAAATTAGAACCCGTTATGTATGACATTATTGAAGTTGATCGCTGTTGTCAATGTAACGGTATTTGGTTTGACTCTTTAGAAGCAGAAAACTTGAAAAAACTTAGGGGTTCAGAAAAAATCGATATTGGAAAAGTAGATAATGAACACCAGAAAGAAGAATTAGACACTCATATTCTTTGTCCCCATTGTAATATTCCAATGATAAAAATGTTAGATTTCGATAAGCATCCTATTTGGTATGAAACCTGTCCTCAGTGTGAAGGTATTTGGTTCGATGCAGGGGAATTTAGGAAATTTAAAGATAATTTTTCTCAACCAAAGTTATTATCTAAAGCTTTGAATGTTTTGCGCTTACAAAAATAACTAAATTAAGACTGATAATAGGCAACTCAGTTAATAATAAGTCGCCTATTTTTGAGATTTAACTATTGGGTAAAACCCCAACTTGTACATTTAAGCTTAATGGTTTACCATCGCGCTCAACCTGTACAGGAATTACACTACCAACCTCAACTTGTTCTACTGCTTGTTGAACTCCTTCAGCAGTTCTCAGGGGTTTTTGATTAATAGATTGGATAATGTCACCTGATTTTAAGCCAGATGCTGCTGCGGGGGAATTCGGAACAACTTGGACAATTAAAATTCCGGAATCCGCATTAATATTTAAACCACTACTTGCTTGTATTCTTTGTTTAATTTCTGGGTTAATTTCTACCATCTGGATACCCAAATAAGGATGATCTACGCTACCTTTAGCAATTAATTCAGCCGCAATTTCTTGTGCCTTATTAATAGGAATAGAAAAGCCAATACCTTGAGCATTTCGGAAGATAGCGGTATTAACTCCGATGACTTCACCCCTTGCATTGAGAAGAGGACCACCAGAATTACCAGGGTTAATGGCAGCGTCTGTCTGGATGAAATTAACTCGTTTGTCTCCTACACCAATTTGAGAACTGCTGCGTCCAGTAGCACTAACAATTCCCGTGGTGACGGTATTATCTAATCCCAAAGGATTACCAATAGCAATCGCCCATTCGCCTACGTTAAGATTATCGGAATTTCCTGCTTTAACTGTGGGTAAATTATCGGCTTCAATATCGATAACAGCTACATCAGTAATGGAATCTGTTCCTAATACTTTCCCTGTAAAAGTTCGACCATCTTTTAAAGTAACGCTTACCTCTTGACTTCCCGCAATCACATGAGCATTGGTAACAATTTTTCCATCTTCGCTTAAGATAAATCCTGAACCGGTTCCTCGCTGAATTTGCTCATTGGGAATGTTAGGAACTTGTGAGCCAAAAAAGCGACGGAAAAAGGGATCTTCAAACATAGGGGGAACTTCGGTTTTAACGGTGCGAGAAGCATCAATTCTGACGACCGCAGGACCGACTTTTTTAACTACATCTGTGACAAAGTTTTCTGACGTTATCGGGGGTAAAGAAGCCCATTCTTGAGGAACTTCCGCATTGGTAGATGGGACTATTGCTTCTGCTTGTTGGCGGAAAAGATTGGGATAACTAAAGGCAATGCTTCCCCCGATACCGACTCCCATTCCTAAGAGAATTAAGGAGATATAAGTGATTGGTTTTTGCAAGATAGAATTTTTAGAATTGGACATTTTGGCTGAGGTATAGGATTGATTTAGACTATGGTTTTTCATGGTTTTTGTTTATTTATATTGTCAACAATAAGAAAGAAAAGTCAGTCCGTATGAGGAGTGATTGATGGGAAAACGGTTATTGGACTGACATTTTTTACTATAGGAGGGAGATATGACAACCCGATGACAATGAGATGACGTTTTTATGTCAAGTTAGTTCTAGTCTGTAGGTTGGGCAAATCTAAAAAGCAAATTATCTGGTCTGTAGAGTGGGCAAACCTAGATACGATAAAAGGTTAAACTGGTGTTACCATAGTTTTTTTCTCGACTGATTTTCAATCCTTTTATGACTGTTGCTTGCCAAAATTTAGGGTTATGTTCTACGGCTATTTCTCCTTCTTCATTTAATAACTGATGAGTAACAATTAATTCTAAAACAGGTTGGTAAAGTCCACTTTGATAGGGTGGGTCAAAATAAATCAGATCAAATTCTTGACGGTCTAAATTCTTTAATACTTTTAAAATATCTCCTTTAATAATACGAAATTCTTGTTGATGACTGCCTATTTTTTGCCAATTTTCATTGATAATCTTACAAGCTTTGCCATACTTTTCAACTCCAATAACAATAGAAGCATCACGACATAATGCTTCTGCCCCCATTGCGCCATTTCCTGCACACAAATCTAACCAACTACACCCCATAACTTCCCCTTGCCAAATATTAAATAATGCTTCTCTCACCTTAGCTGAAGTGGGACGGGTTAACTCTCCTGGTAATGTTTTTATTAGTCGATTTCCATAAATTCTCATTCCTGATTTCTTAATTTTCCTTCTAATTCTTGCAGTTGTTCTTTCTGTGTTTCTAGTTCTAATTGACGACGGGTTAAATCAAGACTTTTAGCTGTAATCTCTTGTCGCCATTGTTCAACTTTTTCTTGTTCTTTTTCCACCCATTCCGGGGTAATTACCCCATTAGTTAAATAGGTTTCAACTAAACCCATAACCCAATCTTTTGCTTCTTTAAGTTCTAAAATCTCTTGATTATTGTCTAGCTTTGCTAACACTAAAACCCCATCACAAAAACCCATCAAAATTTTACAGGAAATGACCTCATCAGAGATGATTTCCCAGAGGTTTTGGGGGGTTTGACGTGCCAGCAACAAAAGTTCCATCTCCCCTGAATTGGGATTTTTTTTCACTTGGGCTAGGTGCAACATAGTGGGTTAAGGGGTTAGCAGGGTGGCAGTCTCTATTATTGCAGACGCTTAAGACGTTCGCGCAAAATTTCAGCCTGTTTTTCGGCTTCTGCTAAAGCATCTCTTGCCCCCTGAACAACCGCTTCGGGGGCCTTATTGACAAAACCTGGGTTGTTGAGTCGGCCTGAGAGGGATTTAATCTCAGCCTCAATTTTAGCTAAACTCTTCTCTAGTTTGGCACGAAGACCGGCAATGTCAACCACCCCAGAAAGAGGAATTAAAGCCTGTATGGTTCCTACGACTCCAGCAACGACTTGTTCTGTCTGTTGTTCGAGTTGGGGCGTAATGGTTAGGGTTTCCACTTTCCCTAAGTCTTGGATGTATTTTCGACCTGATTCTAGGATAGTCCTTTCTTGCTCACTTTCACTCTGTAAAATGACCGATACCTTGACCCCTGGTTTAATATCGGCTTCGGCCCGCATATTTCTTAGGGTACGAATGGTTTCAAAAAGGAGGCTAAAGGAGGCTTCTAAGTCAGGATTAATTAGGGCGTTATCTACGTTAGGATAGGCTTGTAGCGCGATAAATTGCCCCTCGCTTTGACTGAGGGTTTGCCAAATTTCTTCGGTAATATGGGGCATAAAGGGATGAAGTAGCTTTAAGGTTCCATCCAAAATGTATGCTAGGGTTTGTCTGGCAACGTCACGGGAGGGTGTTTCCTGCCAGAGACGGGTTTTCACCAGTTCGATGTACCAATCGCAAAAATCTCCCCAAATGAACTCATATAGTCCTTTAGCTGCCTCTCCTAAGCCATAAGCTTCGATATGGTCTCTGGTTTGTTGGACGGTTTGATGGAAGCGTGAGAGTATCCAGCGATCGCATAATTCTAATTTTTCTACATCGGGAGTGCCTAAACTTTGGGGGGTTTCTCCTTTGAGGTGCATCATCACAAACCTGGCCGCGTTCCAAAGTTTGTTGGCGAAGTTTCGGGATGCTTCTACGGACTCTGATTGGTCGGTTTTGCGATCGTATTGTAAGCTGATATCTTGTCCGGCACCAGCGACTTCTCTAATTAGGGTATAACGTAGTGCATCAGTACCGTATTTTTCGATTAAGATCAAAGGATCGATGCCGTTGTTATAACTCTTCGACATTTTCCTGCCGTTTTCGTCCCTAACCAAACCATGAATATAAACATCTTTGAAGGGCATTTCATCGGTAAAATAACCGGCCATCATGGTCATTCTAGCGACCCAAAAGAAGATAATATCGAATCCTGTTACGAGGGTACTGGTGGGGTAATAGGTTTTTAAATCTTCTGTATTTTCGGGCCAGCCTAGTGTTGAAAATGGCCATAAACCGGAGGAGAACCAAGTATCTAAAACATCGGGATCTTGTTCTAATTTGATGTTATCTCCGTATTCTTTTTTTGCTTTTTCTAAGGCTTCTGTTTCTGAATGAGCCACAATAAAGGGTGTGTTATCGGTAATTTCTCCATTGGTTTCGCTAATGACGTACCAAGCTGGAATTTGATGACCCCACCACAATTGACGAGAAATACACCAATCTTTTAATTTTACCAACCAATCTCGATAAACTTTTTTCCATCTTTGGGGTACAAAATTGGGGGAATTATTTTCGTCTAGAGATTTTAGGGCTTTTTGGGCTAAGGAATCGATTTTGACAAACCATTGTGTGGATAGTAAGGGTTCAACAGGAACTTTACCTCGGTCACTATAAGGAACCGCATGACTATAGTTTTCTATTTTGATTAAAAAGCCATCTTCTTCTAACTTTTCAACGACATTTTTACGGGCAACAAAACGATCTTGTCCTGCAAAGATTCCTGCATTTTCGTTTAGTGTCCCGTCTTTGTTCATAATATTAATAAATGGTAGTTTATGGCGGTTTCCCATCTCGAAGTCGTTAGGATCATGTGCCGGGGTAACTTTAACACAACCGGTACCAAATTCTGGATCAACTAATTCATCGGCAAATATCGGTATTTCTCGCCCAACAATGGGTAAAGTTATGGTTTTTCCAATCAAATTTTTGTATCTTTCATCATTAGGATTAACTGCTACTCCTGTATCTCCTAACATGGTTTCTGGTCTGGTAGTGGCTACTTCAACATAGCCGCTATTGTCGCTTAATGGATAACGAAAGTGCCATAAATGACCATCTACCTCTTTACTTTCTACTTCTACATCCGAGACAGCAGACAAAGAAGCAGGACACCAATTAACTAAATAATTACCCCGATAAATTAACCCTGCTTCGTAGAGCTTAACAAATGCTGTTCTAACCGCTTTTGATAACCCTTCATCTAGGGTAAAACGTTCCCTTGACCAGTCAGCAGACAGTCCTATTCTTTTCATCTGGTTAACAATTTTCCCACCAGATTCTTGCTTCCATTGCCAAGCTTTTTCTAAAAATTTTTCCCGTCCAATTTCCTGACGGGTTAAACCTTCTGCTTTTAACTGCTTATCTAAGATCGTATGAACTGCAATACTCGCGTGATCGGTTCCAGGAAGACAGAGGGTATTATGACCGCACATACGATGATACCGCACCAATACGTCCATGAGACAATCGCCAAACGCATGACCCATGTGGAGAGTTCCTGTTACGTTGGGGGGAGGGATGACAATACAGTAGGAGTTTTCGTCCTTACTGTTGTCTGCTTGGAAGACTTGATGGGTTGACCATGCTTCTTGCCATTTGGCCTCGGTGGTTTTGGGGTCGTATTGGGTGGGTAGTTCGGGTATACTTGCGGTCATGGACAATACAAAGTGGGTGTGTTAGTAGTTACCTTGTTAAATTGTGCCATATCATCGGGGTTATATGAAGTTATTGTTTGCATAGTTAATTTTTTGATTGACATTTTATCAATAAGAAGGACTTAATATTATTAAGCCCCTACTTAACTCAGACTTTTAAATTACTATCCTTGAAATTAGCCTTTTTCTTATCTTTTAATGTTTGTTTGATTATTGGGCTTAACCAAGTAAAGTATAAGGCAATTGATAATAAAAAGAAACCTAATGCTAATACTTTTACATTTTGCCAATTTTTCATCATAATCATCATCCCTAACAAGAATAAACAAAGTTGCCAAGGAACAGCAATAAAGGTAGAAATAATATCATATTTATGTTCTCTCGTTAGCCCATTACTAAATTCTCCCCAAAAGCCAAACGGTTTTGTCGTATTGTAGAAATTTTCGATTACTTCTTTATCGGTTTGATAGGCTTGTGGGGCTACATAAGTACCAATAAGACAACCTAATAAAGAACAAATTGCAGGAATAAAAAAGAGAATATATTCTTGATTTTGAGGATTATTAATTATGGGTAAAATAACAGCTTTTGTCAGAATAGCAGCGATCATTCCTGCCAAAGTTCCCCAGGCAAAGCCATAACCATTAAACTTCCACCAATACCAACGTAATAATAAGGGAATGCCTAAACCAACCCCTAATCCTAAAGATAACCATCCCCAAATTTCGTTAATGTTACTTAGGTTAAAGCTAAAAAACAAACCAATTACTACAATAAAGACAGAGGCTAAACGACTTTGAAAAACTAATCTTTTTTCATGCTGTTGGGAATTATTAATAGGATTATTTCTCAGAAAATAAGGCTCATAAATATCCTTAGTCCAATAAGCAGCACTAGCATTAATAATTGAGGAAAAGGTTGACATGGCAGCAGCCATAAAACAAGCTACCAATAAGCCTTTGATTCCTGTGGGAATATAAGTGTTAATAACAATGGGTAAAATTAATTCTGGGTCAGTAATAGGGGAACTATGGGTCAAACCATAATGAATTCCTAAGATGGCAAAAGCAGAAATTAGTGGCCAACGAAAAGACATTGAAAGAATCCAAAACAAGGATAAAAATGCCGTATCTCGTTCATTTCTAGCAGCAAAATATCGTTGTGCCATATATCCACCCGCACCGCTACACCCCTCAATAATAGTTTTAAGAAGGTAAAATAATATTACCCCACCAAACAAGTTGAAGATGGCATAATCTCCTGGTAAATTAGCCGTCATAGGCGGAAAAATACTACTCCAATCTGTAAAATTCCAATCCTTAATTAAGAAACTATCTCCATTGGGAATTGACACAGAAAATGTATCAGGTAGTGTAACAGTAGTCCAAGATAACCAAGAAATATAAATAATTGAACTGAGAATTAATAATCCTTGAAAAACATCAGTCCAAATAACCCCACTAAAGCCACTAGCAATGGTATAAGCGGCAGCTAAAACAACTAATAAAATTGACGCAAATCTATCACTAATTCCCATCAAATTGCCAATAAATTTTCCCCCACCAATGGAAAAATAACTCATTGCACCAATGGAAAACACAATATTAGAAATAGCACTAATAAGACGAGCAAACTCTCCTCCCTTTCCCTTGCCAAACCGAAAAATCATCCATTGCGCTGTAGTCATAACCCGTATTTCTTTACCGTCTTCTTTAATAACTGCTCTTCTTGTCCATTTCCCCATAAATATCATTAAAAATGCCATAATTAAAACGATTCCACCCCTAATTTCGATAAAAAAGCCTTGAGTTCCCAAAGCGTAAACTAGGGCTGCGATAACCATTGTTCCGGCAATATCTACGTTAGAGGCCATTCCTGAAGCACCCAACGCCCACCAGGGAAAGTCTCCGAGGAGATATTGTGTACTGTCCCCTTGTTTGATATTTTTTTTATTACGAAATAAAAGGGGCATAAAGCCAATCATTAGGGTAAGAATTAGATAAACAAAGATAATTAAATAATCGATTGTTTGCATAAATTTTTAGTAATAAGGGCATTAGCGCAATACGCTAACATAAATGGTGTGAATTGAGAATAAAGATCAATGTTACTCACTAAGTACGACGTTATTTCTTCTAAAATGTTTCGATTATCTTTATTACTGTTGATGTTAACTTTAGCTACAAATTAGGGAACTCTAAGATTAGTATCACCTAGATGAGTTAATCTTGAACTATAATTTAGTACAGTACAAAATTACCTACTGACTTAAGATGGTCATAGTCTAGGAAATGCTTAATTATTACTTAGGGTCAAAGTATAGAATAAAATGACAAATTCTGGATCTAACTTACGGGAAGATGGAAACGATTTAGTTAAACTAAATTACAGTGATTTTCTGGGTAAAGTTCTTGAAGTTTTAAATAGTGATACATCTCAACAACTATTTAAGATATCTGAAGATAATAAACGTCTATTAATGAATGTTGATGAACTTGCTTATCAAGTTTCTCAGTTATCTATTAATGATCCTTTTATTAGTCAACCTTTCGGAACAAAATGTGCATCAATTAATTTTATTGAAGGGACAGAAAAAACATTTAGTGAACAATTACATTTAATCCAAGCAAAAGTCAAAGAATTATTAAAAAATGAGTTAAAACAAGATATATCTATTGAAAACTATTTAGAAAAAATTGCAGTACCTTTAGAAAATTTAAAAGGTAAAGTCAATGATAATATTAGTTTTAATTATCCTTTTGATCAAAAATATACCAATCTACAAAAACAACGGTTAACCTTACCTAAAGATGAACAAAATATCCTACCATTACTCAGATTACATAAACTTAGTATAACTGTTAAGCAACCCACTAGATTTTTGAATGAATTAAGAAGTAGTTTAAAAAATTATGTTGAAATACATTTTGAAGAGGAAAAAGAGGATTTAATTGAGGATATTCTAGAACCCTTATTTGAAAATCAAGATAAAGATAATAATGATATTTACAAGCTAAAAAAATTAATGAAAGAAGAATCATTAGGAAAGATAAAAAAAGCGGCAAGTATTAAATATCTAGAATTTTTATATGATCAAGTGAAAAATGATCAAGATGCAGTTTATCTAAAAGATTTAATTAGAAGATTGAAACTCCTAGAAGCTTATATTAATGATGAATCTAAACCAGATGATTATTACAAAGTTTTCTATCAAGGGGTTGAATTTGATTTTCGACAGTTTTTCAATAATTCCTATGCTTTTGATTCATTACCTATTATTTCACAAATTGAGGGATATTTAGGAGAAATGAATGATAGGGATCAAGATAAGCAAGAATTTATCTTTGGAATGAAACTAAAATTAAATGGACAAGTCCAAACTTCCAAAGGAGAAACTTCTTTTGAATATCATACTAAGTTTCTCGATTTAGATAAAAAAGAGAATAAAGATAAACTAAGCAATGAAATCGAAAAAGGAAAATTCATCAGAAAAGTTTTAAGAATTGTATTTTTATATTACTTTGTTTTTGCTTCTCGCAGTAAACCTTTAGATAAAAACAAAAAATATGACCGATCTTATGATATATCTTCAGAATTAACTTACGATCCAGTAGAAAATTTTGAGCAGCAAATTTTACCTATTTTGAAAGGAAATGATGATCAAGCTAAGAAAAAGCTATTTAACGATATCAAAAGAGGTTTTGAACAATATAACATATCTTTTAAATTACAAAAATTAAGAGAATTGCTTATAGACTATATTGAGAGTAAAAAAATATTTAATACTAAACCATATACTCTAACAATTAATATCAGTCAGGGTATTTTAGAAAAAGATTCAGATAAAGTTGATAACAATAATACATTATTTAAACCTGAATTAAATAATAAAGAAGGTTTAAAGTATATTTCAGTTAATGATAGTAGTAAAATTGATACTGAAACATTATGTGGTCTATCAGTTGATATTAAGTTTACTGATATTCAGTACTTTCGGAGTAATGAACAACAGTTGTTTAGCATGAAGTATGATCTAGATGGAATTAATACAATACCTATGCTTTTAACTCCCCAAGAAGATCAATGTCGTGAAATTTATAAACAAGGATTAAAAAATCAAGCATCTTTAGTTTGTAATTATAATCATGAACGTCTCAAAGAAGAAATTTTTAATCAGGAAGATAATCCTAATATGTTTTGGTATCAGTTAACTTTTTCTTTGTTAACTTACTTGAGTTTAAAAATTTTATTATATCAATCAAAGGACAAATTATTTATTCCTTTATTACGTCTTCATTTAACTGATAAAGATGATGCTTCACCAGAAGAAGTCTTTATGCGTTCCTTTTCCTATGTATTATCTCATATTTTAAATGAAAAATATGATTTTAGCTCTCAAGGAATTTGTATTAAAAACATTAATTTTTTCAAAAATCGTAATTCATTAAGTTCCCTTTATTCTACCATCCCTAAGATATTTCAGTTTGATAATTATACTCCTGAGTTAGATAAACTTGCTATTATTGTTGTGTCTAGTTGGGAATGCGATCGCAAATACACCAATACCTATCAAATAAAGAACATGATAGGGGAAGTTATATGTTTAGAGCGTCAAGAAGATAAAACAATTAGGTTATATAATCAAGGAACATTCTCCAGTAATTATGATACTGAAGATATCTACAAAAAACCTGATATTTTGGTTAATAAAATAAGTGAACTTTATGATCAAGGATATCGTCATTTCTTGTATATTGCTAAATCTCCATACTCTAACTACCTAAATATTACAGGGGAAAATAGAGAACTGTATTTTATGTCACCGGATGTTATTAAAGAATTAAAATCAGGTAAAAATGATATACATATTTATCCTATTTTCTTCGACAAGTATTATGTCGTTAAACTACAAAAAATTAATGCAGCTTCTCTGTATATTCAAGATACTACTGAACTAACAAACTTAGTCAATGATAAAGCAGATGCAAGTCAAAGATCATTAGTATTTTTCAATTTGTTTAATGGTATTACTGTGGTAAATGATAACTCATATAATGGGGTTATATCTTATATAACCTTATTGAATATTTATAATGATACTGAACACGAAAAAACGATTTATCAGGGACTAATTAATGATACTCAATTTAAAAAAGATATATTGAATTATCTTACTTTATTTCATTTTTCTCGTTATCAAGCAACAGCTACAAGAAATAAACCAATTAGTTTAAAGTTAGATCCTTATCAAAATTTAATAGGAGACAAATCAGTGGGTCAATTATCAGTTTTCAATCATATTAAAGGGAATAGAAAGATTGAGTTTAATTCTCTTGCTTTTCTCACGGAAGTAAGAAAATATTTGTACGATAAACCATAGAAGGAGGAAAAAGAATAATGTCAAATATCGGTAAAGATATTGAACTTGGAGAAAAGTTAGGATTTTTGTTTGAAGTTGGGTTTAATATTGGACTCCTTACCTACATCAAACAAAATAATATTAAGCATCATTATGACGACTTATATTCTCAAGATTTAAGAGAATTAAAGTTTACTAGGATTATTGATAGATTAGCAATAGATGAAAGAGTTGTTAGTGACTCAAATCGTAAAATTATTAAAGATTGGGTTTTGTTTTTTCTGCAAAAAGCTTTTTTATCAGGACTGAACTTTTTACAAGAATATTTTGCAGCAGTTGAGATTAAACCCAAGCATTACAAAAAGCTAGATATTCTTTATTATCAATGTTATTTTCATGGGAATAATAGTTTAGGAACTTATACAAAAAAAACAGATAGAGACGCATACAAGTCAAGTCTTCAACAGTTAGAGAATATTGATGATTTTGATCAATATATTGCTCAAAATAAGGGAAAAGGAGAATTTCTAAAAGCTGATAGTTTAATGTTTGTTCAGTATAAAGATAGAAAGTATATTATATCAATTGATTATTCTATTTTTGCTATTCGAGAAATTCAAGATTTAGATAATCTTCATAGTGTTGAAGTCTTAAAAAGAATATTGCTTAAAGAAATTGCTTATTTAAGAAAAAAGAGTGTTTTTGCTACTTTGGGACTGGATAGTAAAACACCTAAAATTAATTTATCTGAGAGTTTAGCGAGTCATTATAAAGCATTTGTTACCAAGGATAAAGAAAGCATGAAAATGATCCAAGCAGGAAGTTATGCTTATAGTTTTTATTGTTTTCTTCAATCACAAAATTTACTGGAAGATCAAGAATCTGTCAATATAAATATTTTTGGATATAGCGATCGCGGAATTAGTTCTCTAACTTTAACTAATACAGAAGAACATATCAAAATACTTAAAACTTGTCACCATATTTATAAACATAAAGATAACAAACAAAAAGAACTATCAACAGCGCGTGAAGATATATTAGATGTAATTAAACGTAAAGCAGCAAAAAGTTTTATTAATGGAAAAAGTTTCTTTAATGAACTAATGGAAACAAAAAATAATAATAAACAAATACATTCGTTAACTCATACAGAAACAATTGATAATTTTTTGAGTCCCATTGATACTATTCCTATAGAAATCTCTGACAACTTAAATTTAGACCCGAAACTAGACTTAAGAAATGCACATAAAGAACTGATTCAAAGAGAATTAGAATCTGATAAACATTATTTATTTTTAACAGGAAATCCTGGAATTGGTAAAACTACTGCTATCACAGAGTTTCTGAAACAACCAAAAATTTTAAATGAGGGATTTTTATTTTTTTATATTAGTCCACGAATACAAGTTAATCTGGATATTATAGAGAAGTTTACTGATAAAAATACAGGTGAACTTTATGATGATAGAATTTTTGCTATTACAAGTAATGCTACTCTTATTCGATCTAATAATCGTAATATAACGGTTAATTATCGTTCAAATATTTATCAGGATAAACGTTTTAAGCATCACAATGTCCATTTTATTCATCAAAATGAGGAACTAGAATATAATCCATCCAATATTGATGAAGTTATTCGTCAAAATGAAGATACTTTAAGAGATCAGAATATCAATAGTAGTGGAGTTTTACAGAGTATTTGTGAAGCAAGCGATACTCTAATTAAAAGTGAAATATCTAATAATATTGTTGCTACTGTTTCTATGCAATCATATAAAAAAACGAACCGAGGTAATACATTTAAGAAGCATTTTCCAAAAATATTTAATAGTGCTTATAGTTCTATAAAAGAAAAATTTTTAGAAGACAATATGAGAGAGATATCTAGTCGAATTAAACATATTTTTGTCATGGTTGATGAGATTACAGGGGATGAAAATGGGGTTAACCTTCTTCATGAAATTAGTAAATTTTTTAAACATTTTCAAGAAGAATATGGATTTAATTATAAAATTATTGTTGCTGATGCTTCTATTGTTAATCCTGATGTGATTAATCAGCATTTTTCTTCTACTGTTCCTGAACCTAATAAAATATTTTTTAGACAAAGCTTTGCTAATAATTCACCTTTATCAATTGAAAATTTTAGATTTAAAAATAAACCAGCAACGATTATTAATAGTAATGCTTATCCTGCAAGAAATTTAAAGATAACTTATAAATTATTTATCGAATCTATCGAATTTCATGAAGAATTATATTTACAAAAAAATCAAAACCTAAAAGACGCAGTACAAAAGCAACTTATTAAAGACATTAAATATACCCTCAAAAATCATCCTTCTGAACAAATTATTGTTTATATTCAAAATAAGGAAAAACTAGCAGAATTAATTACACAAATTAAAGCATCTCGAAAATTTGAAGAGAAACAAGACTATTTAGAGATTCATGCAAACTTAGGAGATAAGGATAAAAAAGAGGTTAAAAAATACCTTGATCAAGAAACAATAAAAGTCATCTTTATGACATCTTCTGCAAGTCGAGGTTTATCTTTTCCAAATGTTAAACATATTTTAGTAGAAATTCCTAGATTTGAAGTAGAAAGAAATTTAATGGAAGTGATACAAGTTATTTATCGAGGGAGAGGAAACGATGAGATTGATAAACAAGAAAAACAGTTAATATTTTATCTTAGTGAACAAGCAATATATGATCAAGAAGAAGATGAAGAAAAACGTCAATTAGCGATACAAGAAAGTATTTTATCGTTTATCAATCTCCTGTTAATCTTGAAAACTTCAATTATGACAAGGATTCAAGGTTCTGGTATAATCGGAAACGATGAATTTTTAATGATTCCTGTCAGTGGAAAATCTGTTTCTGCTGCTGGTGAAACTTTTAGCAGTAAACTCAATAATTTAATTGGACAACTTAAAAGAGAAGCGAGAAAATCTTGCGATACGGAACGACTGATAGAAGTTTCTACTTGTTTAGAAAAGCTTTTACAAGAGTGTGAAATTACTCTCAAAAAAATGTTTAAAGATCCAGAAAAAGCAGGTATATCACCTCTTGACTTACGCACAGAATTATGCAATGAATTCTTAAAATTAATGGATAATAGTTTTGAGGAATTATTAAATTATTATCCCATTGAATACTGTCACATCAATGGTAGTTTATTGTTTGTTCCTATTAAAAATAAAGGAATTGAAGAAAGATATAAAATAAGAACTGATCAGAATTCAAACACCTTAAACTATGAAAAAATTATCAATAATTTACAGTATATTAATAAACATCCAAAATTACCAGAAACCATCACCAGAACAGTTCCAGATATAATTAAATTTGTCGATATTATTTTTGAAAAAGATAATAGTGTTCAAAACTACGAACAAAATAGTCAGTATGATGATCAATATTATGCTATTCCATTATATGCTTTTATTATTCCTGAACTCCTTGAAGAGTATTTTCAGTGTGATGATGATCAAACCGAACAATATAGCTTTAAAGATATTTTAAAATTATATCTTCGTTCTCTTTATCCTGTTTCCAGTCTTTTACCTATTGGAAATAAATACGAACATTTCCCTTTTATTATTTTCCGTAGCTACAGTTTAAACGAACTGAGAAGTAAACTTTTTACAGATAAATATTTATTAAACTCCCATGAAATTAATGTTTTAAGTTTAATTTTGGCTAGAAAGTAGAATTTATAAAAAGTAATTATTAATCTTCGTTTTTTGTTTATAACTTTTCTGCGATCGCTAACAGTCATAGTTACACTTTATTAATTCAAGATGACTCCTGTAATAAATATTGTATAATACGAAAAAGAATAATTTAGTCAAAAATTAATCCCTATGCTCCAAGTTTCTGCATCAGAACTGCCTAAAGATATTGATAAAATTATGGATACTGCACAAAAAGAAGCTGTTATTGTGCGTAAAAATTCTCTTGATTATGTAGCGATTATTTCAATGGAAGATTATGAGGAATTAATTCGTTTGAAGAATAAACGTCTTAAAAATTTGGCAGATGAAATAGGTTATGAAGCAAGAGAAAAAGGATTAACACCAGAAATGTTAGAGGATATTCTTAATAGTGACGATTAAACGTTATGTCATTGATACTAATGTGTTGATTAGTGCTATTCTTTTGCCTGAGTCAACTGCTTATAATGCTTATATTAAGGCTCTTGATACTGGGATATTACTCGCTTCATCCTCAACTTTAGCAGAGTATAGTGAGGTAATTCTCCGCTCAAAATTTGATCGTTATTCAAGTCAAGAACGTCGCCAAATTTTTCTTATAAAGGCAATTTATTAATAGTATTAACAGATAAGACTAAAACGGGTCTTTTTCCTGCTTGTTCCTTTCCCTGAACAGGATTAAGATTAATAAAATAAATATCTCCTCTTTGAATGGTCATAGGTTAGGCTAAACCGTCCATATCTGTAGACTTAAATTCTTCGTTAATCATAGCTAATTCTGCTTGGATATCTGGATCATTTGCCATCCTTTGCAATTGTTCTTCTATAGAGTCTAAAGCGATTTTATCAGAGGGTTCTGGCTTATGTTTGCTTTTATGACACAGCAAGAAGTTTAACACCTCTTCCACCAAAGAATCAGGTGCTTTTTCGATTTCTTGGATTAATTGTTCTTTAACAGTCATAATTACGCTTTATGGCAGTTTTTAGATAGTTCTATCAATATTCTAGTCCAAGGAAACAGCAATCACGAAAATTGACGGATAACGTTACACGTCATTTAAGTGTAATCCTAAAATTGTTATTTCAAGGAACCAGGAATCTCTGTAAGGGAGCAAAAATGAAAGATGATCGAGAGAATGACATAAAATAGAAACAGTCCCCCAAAAAGCCATTTAGGGGACAGAAAAAAGATAATTAACTAATAAGGAGTATAACTCATGAGCCAAACACCAATAACGGTAAAGTATCCCTTGGAAGAGGTATTGGGGGAGCTAAAACAGAGTATCAAAGAGGTTAATCAGAATCTAGCCAACATTCAAAAGGATATGGATGAAAAATTCGATACTCTTCAAAAGGATATGAATCAAAAATTTGATACTCTTCAAAAGGATGTCAATGATTTAAAAGTAGGACAAATGGAACTAAAGACAGAGGTACGCAATTGAAAGGAAGATGTGAAAGAAATAAAAACTGTTCAAAATTCTTTAATTAACGAAGTCTCAAACTTAAAAGGGGTAAAATCTTTAATTATTCCTATTGTGGTGGCTGTATCTACTGCACTATTAACATTATTGGTGCGTTTGATTCCTAATGTACCTCGTTGATTAAACGTTATGTGATTGTCATTGGTGAGGAACGAGGAATCTCTATACTCTCAAAACATTATACAAACAAAAATCCCCCCACACCCCCCACACTCCGCACACTCATGACTCCTCTTCCTTCAACTCAGGATTTTTCAACTCTGCATACACTGTTAAAACCTTAGACAAAGACTCTACCCGACAGTCATGACTAGGACATTGTTTGGTGCTATGGAGTGCATCTCCCCATCGTTGTAGCTTGGCTTGTGCTTCGGCAATGTCTGTTAATGCTTTGGCTTTGGAGTCGGAAGAATCTATCTGTTGCGCAACAGTAAGAGCTTGTTGTAAGAGGGTAACTGCTTCTTTGCTGTCTGATAGTTTACTGGAAGCTTGGGCGATCCCTCTTAATGCTCTGGCTTTGTTGTCGGAATCATCTATCTGTTGCGCAACAGTCAGAGCTTGTTTTAAGAGGGTAACTGCTTCTGTGCTGTCTGATAGTTCACTGGAGGCTTCGGCGATCTCTGTTAATGCTTTGGCTTTGGAGTCGGAAGAATCTATCTGTTGCGCAAGAGTCAGAGCTTGTTTTAAGAGGGTAACTGCTTCTGTGCTGTCTGATAGTTTACTGGAGGCTTCGGCGATCCCTCCTAATGCCCAGGCTTTGTAGTCGGAATCATCTATCTGTTGCGCAAGAGTCAGAGCTTGTTTTAAGAGGGTAACTGCTTCTGTGCTGTCTGATAGTTCACTGGAGGCTTCGGCGATCCCTCCTAATGCCCAGGCTTTGGAGTCGGAATCATCTATCTGTTGCGCAAGAGTCAGAGCTTGTTTTAAGAGGGTAACTGCTTCTGTGCTGTCTGATAGTTCACTGGAGGCTTCGGCGATCCCTCTTAATGCTCTGGCTTTGTTGTCGGAATCATCTATCTGTTGCGCAACAGTCAGAGCTTGTTTTAAGAGGGTAACTGCTTCTGTGCTGTCTGATAGTTCACTGGAGGCTTCGGCAATCTCTGTTAATGCCCAGGCTTTGGAGTCGGAATCATATATCTGTTGCGCAAGAGTCAGAGCTTGTTTTAAGAGGGTAACTGCTTCTGTGCTGTCTGATAGTTTAATGTAAGCTTCGGCGATCGCTCTTAATGCTCTGGCTTTGGAGTGGGAAGAATCTATCTGTTGCGCAAGAGTCAGAGCTTGTTTTAAGAGGGTAACTGCTTCTGTGCTGTCTGATAGTTCACTGGAGGCTTCGGCGATCTCTGTTAATGCCCAGGCTTTGGAGTCGGAATCATCTATCTCGTCTAATAGTGCCTTCATCTGCTTTATTTCTCCATTTTTAGCGAAAGCAATGGCTGCTTTTGACTGATAATTATCATCTCGTACTTTTTCACTCCAATAAGCCAAATCTTGCCGAATCTGCCATAGTTGTCCGGGGGTGGTATAGTGCAACAATCCCCACCCTGTCATCAATAACAGTAAGATTGTCCCCAAAATACCCAAGTTTCGATACAGTCGTCGTTTACTTTGTTGCAAAAATTTTTGTTTTTGTCGTTCTTTATTTCCCCAGATTAAATACCGTTTATGGGATTCAATCAACCATAATTCTCTTATTCCCAATAAATACCGAGAACTATAATTATTTTCCATCCACACTCTCACCTTTTTATTGAGTAAATCATTGGCTTTATAAGCTTTCGGTAAAATCTTCCCTGACAGTTTCATCACCGCAGGAATCATCTTCTCATGTGCTAATTCGTAGGCGGTTTTTTCTTCTTGTTGAATAGGAGTAATTAATCGCTCTAAAGCCAACCATTTAATGGCTTCACTGATTTCTTGAGGTGGTATTATTTTTAACTTTTCTTGTAACTCTTTGATAGTCAAAGCACCCGATCTAGTCAACTCATTCCCATCTACAAATTCTAATAAAACCTTCATTAATTTTTCTGTTTGGGATGTGGGTGTTGATTTTTCTCGCAATTTTAATTGCTCTTCTAAATATTGATATAATAATCCTTCTACCTCTCCTATTTTTTGCATTGCAGTCTTTTTAAAGGCTCTTTTTTCTGATATCTTCTGACTACTAATAACTAAGGATAGTATTTGTAAGTCAACAGGTGAAATTAGAGTATCTTTTCCCATAAAGTTTGTTTCAAAAAGATATTTTATATAGTCCCGTTCAAAGTCTATATTTTCTATCTTCGCAATCGTTTCTAGAATATTGGTTGCTTCTTCAGCAGAAAACTTTTTTAACTCAAAACTATTAGAAGAATAAAGGGGATAATCTAGCTTATGTTGAATATCCGATTGAAAATAAAATAAATCTGAGCGTAAACACATCAAAATTTTGACATCAATTTGATCTTGCTCATACCACTGTTTTAAACTGTCAAGAAATTGTTCATAAACATCAGGAAATTTATAACGATGGACAAAAACTTGCTCAAACTGATCAAAGAAAAGTATCAAAGGTTTCCCAACTGTTTTAATTCCTTGTTCACAAACTCCTAAAAAATCTAAATTTTCAGCCTCTTGAATATTTAACTTTAAATCCCTAATAATTTCTTTTTTAACCTTTTCTAGAGGATTTTTATCACTAAATTTAATATATATACCTCGATACTGACTTTCTTCTGTGGTCAATTTTGACATTAAACCCGCTTGAATAAAAGAACTTTTTCCACACCCAGACTCTCCCCATAAAATACCAATGCGAAACTCTCTATCTTGCAACATAGATAAACAAGCATTAATACTTTTATTTCGTTCCAACTTACTAAAAACTTCAGCATCCTTTTGTGTAAAGGGACGTAACCCTTTAATAGCAACTTGTTCTTCAACTGGACCATCTGAGATCAGTTTCGGTTTATTAAAAACTGCAATCAATACCGCAACACAAAATAATAGTATTAATCCCAAACATCCCCAGATAAACCATTGAGGATATTCTTGTATCCCGAAAATACTTTTAATAGGTTCCCGTGAAACCCAACCAACAATAATAACCGCTAAAATTAAGCAGATTAACTCAACCCATTTCTTTTCCCGTATCAACTCTGCTACCATCTGTACCAACGAGACAAGACTTTTCATTGTCTCGGTAATACTCTCCAAAATACCCTTAAAATTCTCCATCGTTATAACAGTCTACAGTTTCACCTAGATTGTAGCTACAAACTCCAACTGAATGTAGGATGCAGAATTTAGAAATAATTAAATACTGATATACTACTCCATCTAAGCAGCGATCGCTTTTCAAAGGGGAATATTGGGAATTGAAAAATACTGTTTCTTTTTGCTACTTCTCGGACTTAACTAGGGGTTTTGTAAGCGCACGCCTTTTCCACTATTTATAGAATATCATGTCAAGTCAAGCAAAAGCAAGTTTTTTTTACATTTCTTGCCAATAAGTTCTTACAAGTGGTAACTGCTCACTGCTCACTGGTAACTGATAACTGAGAATGGGAACAAAGAAAAAACATCCAGGGTCAATCTAACTCGGCACCTGTTCAAGCGTTGAGGGGAGGAATTTTTCCCATATGAACCTCCCCCAATTCTTTTTATTTTTCATGCAGAGTTAAATAATAAATAGCAGCAATATTTTTGGCTACTGCCTCCTGCTATATATAGCACTTCTCATACTTGTGAGGTACATAGGTTATCTCTTTGAGGCAGGAGGCAGGGGGCAGGAGGCAGGAGTTCGGTGTACCTCATGAGTCCGAGAAACGCTATAATAAATGAAAAAATAAACAAGAAAAAACCCCCTAAACATTCAGAGGGCTTTGATTAATTAATAATAGTAATTAGGCATTAATTAACCTAAAACAGCCTTAGCTTTAGCCAAAACATTATCAACACTAAAGCCGAATTTTTCCATACAAGTTCCACCAGGAGCAGAAGCACCAAAAGTATCAATACTGACGCTATAGCCTTCAGGTCCAACGTATTTTGACCAACCAAAGCTAACACCAGCTTCCACAGATAAACGCTTGGTTACAGCTTTGGGGAAAACAGACTCTTTATAAGCTTCGTCTTGTGCTTCAAATAACTCCCAAGAAGGCATAGAAACCACGCGAACTTTCTTACCTTCGCCAGTTAATTTTTCAGCAGCAGCCACACAAAGACTGACTTCTGAACCGGTTCCCATGAGGATAATATCAGGAGTTCCATCACAGTCAACAATAGGGTAAGCACCCTTAGCCACTCCTTCCATAGAAGTTCCAGGGAGGTTAGGCACTTTCTGACGGGTAAAGGCTAATAAACTAGGAGCATGAGCTTTCGCTTTCTCAACCGCTACCTTATAAGCTCCAGAACACTCATTTCCATCAGCAGGACGAAAAACAGTTAAATCAGGAATAGCTCGTAAAGAAGCCAAAACCTCTACAGGTTGGTGAGTAGGACCATCTTCACCTTGTCCAATGGAGTCGTGAGTCATAACCCAGATAGCACCAACTTGAGACAAAGCTGATAAACGGATAGAAGCCCGCATATAATCAGTAAAGATTAAGAAAGTAGCACCGTAAGGAATTAAACCTGAACCATGTAAAGAGATTCCGTTACAGATAGCACCCATACCATGCTCACGCACCCCAAAGTGGACGTTACGGTTAGCATACTCTCCTTTTTGGAAGTCCCCAGAAACTTTTAATTCTGTTAAGTTAGAGTGGGTTAAATCAGCAGAACCACCAATTAACTCAGGTAACACAGGAGCTAAGATGTTGAGGATAGCGGCGGAATGCTTCCGAGTAGGTAGTCCATCATCATCAGGAGTAAACTTAGGTAAGTCCTTATCCCAACCATCGGGAAGTTGACCACTTAAATAACGTTCAAACTCAGCCGCTTCTGCGGGATATTTAGCCTTATAAGCTGCAAACGCTTGATCCCATTCAGCTTCATAACTAGCACCCTGTTCAGCCTTATTCATGTGGCTAAGAACATCTTGGGGAATATCGAAGGGTTCATAGTTCCATCCTAAGTTTTTACGGGTTAAAGCCACTTCATCCGTACCTAAAGCAGCACCGTGAACACCGGCGGTGTCTTGTTTGTTGGGAGAACCATAACCGATTGTGGTGGTAACCTTGATCATCGTAGGCTTATCGGTGACTTTTTTCGCCTCTTCGATGGCCTTAGCAATAGCATCTAAATCGGTGTTACCATTTGGTACATGGAGAACGTGCCAACCGTAAGCTTCAAAGCGTTTGGATACATCTTCGGTAAAGGCTACATCTGTAGAACCATCAATAGAAATGTGGTTATCATCATAAAGAGCGATCAGTTTGCCTAAACCCCAGTGTCCAGCAATAGAACAAGCTTCACCGGCCACACCTTCCATATTGCAACCATCCCCTAAAATAACATAGGTGTAATGGTCAACGATGGTGGCATCGGGTTTGTTAAAAGTAGCTGCTAAATGGGCTTCTGCTACGGCTAAACCTACTCCATTAGCGATCCCTTGTCCTAAAGGTCCGGTGGTAACTTCTACCCCTTCGGTTTCAAAGTTTTCTGGGTGTCCAGGGGTTTTCGATCCCCATTGACGGAACTGTTTAATGTCTTCGATGGTGACACTATCGTAACCGGTCAAATATAGTAAGGCGTACTGTAACATACAGCCATGACCAGCAGATAGGATGAAGCGATCGCGGTTAAACCATTTGGGGTTTTTGGGGTTAAACCGCATGAACTGATTCCAGAGGACATAGGCCATGGGAGCCGCACCCATAGGCAGTCCGGGGTGTCCTGATTTAGCTTTTTCTACAGCGTCAACTGCTAAAAAACGAATAGAATTAATAGAAAGTTCTTGAAGTGACTGGGTGGCAGCAACCATAATTTTTCTTGAAATAAACTACGATAAGACAACAATCAGTGTGGAGTGGGCAACTCCTGGTCTGTGATTTGCCCCAAGGTTTGTATTTATCATCCCACTCTTGGGTAACGATGGGAAGATAGAGTGTAATAATTTTCTGAATAACTTAATAAACTACTTCGGTTATTGATAAGCCCCAAACTTAGACACATCTCCACGGTAGATGGTGTCATTAGGCATTCTTGCACGAAATAAATCTACAACCGAGAAATTTGCCTCTGTCAAGATAGCATTTGAAAGTGTTATGTCTCTCATCGATGAACCTTCAAAATCAGCACTGGACAAATTAGAACCAGACAAAATTGCTTGATCAAAGTTGGCAGATTGAGCGATCGCACCAATTAAATCAGCCTCAATAAGAATAGCACCTTCAAGATCCGCCGCAGTAAGGATAGCTTCTGATAAAGTGGCGTGGTCCATTTCAGCATTAGATAGTTTAGCATCAGAAAGATCGGCACCAGTTAAATCAGCATCGGATAGTTTAACACCTGATAACTCTGCATAAGAGAGATTTGCTCCAGTAAGATTGGCCCCTGCTAGTTTAGCCTCTATCAATAGTGAATCAGATAAATCTGCTCCTGATAGATCTGCACCAATCAGTACGCTACCATATAAATCTTTTCCAGATAAATCTGCCCCTGTGAGATCGCATCCATTACATTCATTTGTTTGCAACAAATGGTCATAATCTGAGGAGGAAAAAGCATGAGCGGGTAGATTAAAAGTAGTTAAGCTCAGAAAAACAGTCAAGACTAACGCACAAAACCAAAGTAAACCTGATTTAATCTTCATAGAGTTAATTGTCGGAAGTTAGAAAATAAAATTTGGTAGAGATATTCAAGGCAAAATCTCTACCAAAGCAGTTTAACTTGCTAGAGTAACGATTAAATATCGAGATCCGTTAAGTTCAATTTTGGTCCGTAAGTTTCGATAAATTCCCGTCTGGGGGCAACACGATCGCCCATTAAAATAGTAAAGATGCGATCGGCTTCGGCAGCGTCTTCTATTTCTACTTGTTTCATGCTACGAGTTTCTGGGTTCATAGTAGTTTCCCACAGTTGAGTTGGCATCATTTCCCCTAACCCTTTGAACCGTTGAATCGTATAATTTGCATTAGTAGGAAGACTATTAATATGTTCTTGTAATTGTCGTTCATTGTAACAATAAACATGGTTTCGTCCTCTCTCTACTTTATACAAGGGAGGACAAGCAATATAAACATATCCTTGGTCAACTAATGCCCGTTGATAACGATAGAAAAAGGTTAATAACAGAGTCCGAATATGAGCCCCATCTACGTCAGCATCGGTCATAATTACAATACGATGATAACGCAATTGTGCTGAATCAAATTCTTCTCCTTTTATACCTAAACCTAGAGCAGTAATTAAGGATTGAATTTCGTTATTTTTGTAGATTTTAGCATCATCGGTTTTTTCAATATTAATAATTTTACCTCTGAGTGGCAAAATAGCTTGAAACCGTCGATCTCTTCCTTGTTTTGCTGAACCTCCAGCAGAGTCTCCTTCTACTAAGAAAATCTCTGATTCTTCGGGATCTCTACTACTACAATCTGCTAATTTTCCGGGTAAGGGAGAAGATTCTAAAACGGACTTACGACGAACTAATTCACGGGCCCTTCTCGCTGCTTCTGCTGCTTTAAAAGCCTGTACAGCTTTTTCAATAATATTATCAGCAACTTGGGGATTAAATTCTAAGTATTCGGTTAACACTTCCCCTACTAAGGAATCTACAATACCTCTAACTTCTGTATTCCCTAATTTCGTCTTTGTTTGCCCTTCAAATTCCGGCTCGGGAACCTTAACAGAAATCACTCCTGTTAGACCTTCCCTAACATTTTCACCCCCTAAATTAGAATCATTATCTTTTAATTTGTTGCGTTTTCTAGCAACATTATTCATGGTACGAGTGAGAACTGTTTTTAACCCTTCTAAATGTGTTCCTCCATCAATGGTGCGAATGTTATTGGCAAATCCTAATAAGTTATCGCTGTAAGCATCTACACACCAGAGTAAAGCAACTTCAACTTGTGTCCCGTTCTTTTCTCCTGAAACATAAATAATATCTTTGTGTAAAGGATCTTTATCTCGACACATATAAGTGACATATTCTTTAATCCCTCCTTCATAGCAATAAGTTTCACTATAAGGTTCTTCTTTTCTATGATCAGTAAATGTTATTTTCACCCCGGCATTGAGATAGGCTAATTCTTTTAATCTTCCAGCCAAAGTATTATAATCAAACTCAATTCCTCCTGAAAATATTTGAATATCAGGGAGAAAAGAAACAGAGGTTCCAGTTGAATGTTTTTTATCCGGTTTTGTGTCTAATGAACCAAGAGGAACTCCCCTTTCATAACGTTGGGTATGAATATTATTATTACGCCAAACATTAACAAGAACCCATTCAGATAATGCGTTAACAACGGAAATACCAACCCCGTGTAAACCTCCCGAAACCTTATAACCACCCCCTCCAAATTTTCCCCCGGCATGAAGGACAGTCATGACAGTTTCTAAAGCTGACTTACCCGTGGTAGGATGAACGTCTGTAGGGATGCCACGGCCATCGTCAGTAACAGTTATTGAACCATCGGCGTTAATATCAACTTCGATATGGGTGCAATAACCAGCCAAGGCTTCATCAATGGAATTATCCACGACTTCGTAGACGAGGTGGTGAAGTCCTCTGGACCCTGTGGTTCCAATGTACATCCCTGGACGTTTGCGAACCGGTTCTAACCCTTCGAGAACTTGTATTTGTTCTGCACCGTAATTACTTTTTGTGGTCATGGAGTTTCCTTATAATCGCTTTTGATGTGCCTTGTTCCGACTCAATGGCAAAATCTTTAAAAATTGTAGCACATAAGGGTTAAAGGCTGCTTAAAGTTGAATTGAGAATATTTATATCATGGGATACAGGGTCTATATCATCATAGCAGATATGGCAGGGTGAGACTGGGGGATGGGGAGAATTAGCAAAAAGCGCATTCTTATCCATCTTTGAAAGAAGAGGTTTTATCCAGACTTAATTAATTATCTATTGTCCATTATCCATTATCCATTAATAACCCCTGATTCTAAATAGTTAATTGTTCCTGTATTGGCATTAATTTCCACTTCTACTCCCATAGGAAAGGTTAAAATTGGTTCAATATGTCCAATTTGTGCGCCCATCCAAGCTGGAATTTCTAATGGTTTGATATGGTCATTTATAACTTGTTCTAAGGTTAAAGAAGCATAACCACCACTAGGTAAACATTTGGTACACTGACCAAAAATAAACCCCGATATTTTATCTAAAATTCCAGCTATTTTTAAGTGAGTCATCATGCGATCAATACGGTAAATATCTTCTCCAACATCTTCAATGAATAAAATATGTCCTCTAAAATCTGGTACATAAGGAGAACCAATAATTGCTGATAAAACTGATAAGTTTCCACCTATTATTTTTCCTCTGGCTGTTCCTGAGTTGATTGTTTTTATTCTATTTTTTACTTGCATTAAGCGGTTATTATCATCAGTATCTCGTTCATTTTGAAAGCTAATTTTTTGTTCAGTAAATAATGCTTGTTTGAAAGAATTTACTTGTTTTGGTCGCCAAGAACTAAAACCATTGGGACCATGAAAGGTTACTAATCCTGATTTGGTATAAATGGCCATTAATAAGACTGTTATATCACTAAAACCAACAATAATTTTAGGGTTATTTCTAATTACATTATAGTCTAAATAAGGTAAAATTCGAGCGCATCCCCAACCACCACGAATGGGTAATAATAAGTCAATTTTTGGGTCGGCAAAAAACTGGTTAATATCATCGGCACGATCTCGATCTTTTCCTGCAAAATAACCATATTGATCTAAAACATGATTACCTAAATAAGGGACTAATCCTAATGCTTTGATGGCATCTTGTACAATATCAATCTGTTCTGTAATATAAGTTTTTCCTGCTGGACTAACTAAGCCAACTCCTGAACCTGGTTTAAGTTTTCGGGGTTTAATAAGAGAAGCATTTTGAGCAGATGCTGTAAAATAAAGAGAAGTTAAAAGGCTTAAACTTCCCAGAGATGCGCTTAAAAATTGACGACGATTTAAAGACATTTTTAGAATTAATTAGAGCCAATTTATTGTTATAAATGGAGTAAAATTATTAGCTAGGTTATGTAATGAAACTAAACAAGTTAAAGAATAGAATAAGGGTACTTCTATTCATTGTTTGTGTCAAGTCAATTATCTAATATTATTGTTGAAGAATAAAATTAATAGTTAGTATTTGTAAGGTAATTCCCGAAAACATAAAAGAGATAGCTAAGGCTAACTGAATAATACTTAAAATTAAACTTAAAATTTGTAGTAATGTCGGTTGAAGAACAGTTAAAATTTGTCTTGCGTATAGCATAGAGAGTAAGTTAAGAATCATTATAACCATAATTAATCCCAAAATTTTATAAACATTATTGTCAAGTCTTTGTGCTACAGTCATAGATATCATTACTAATGCTATACCTTGAGGAGTTAAAATTGTCGGAAAAGTAAGTGGGGAAACTAATGCTGTCAAGGGATTTTCTGGTATAGGAAAAGAATTATTTGTTTGAGGATCATATTGTTGTAAAAGCATTTTTAGGGAAAGTAAAAATAAAACAATTCCTGCGGCTACCATTAAAGAACTGAGACTAATTTTGTATTTATTTAAAAGATTTTCACTGGTTAAAGCAACTATAATAATAGATAAAGTTGATAAAATAAAACTTCTGATAGCTAACTGAATTCTGACTTGTTTGCTAGCATTTTTAGTCAGTCTGGCAAACACTGGAATAATTTTTATAGGTCCAATTGTCATAAATAAAATTATAGTTAATCTAGACCAAGAGTCCTTACCATAAATTTTTCTAAGATCCCGAATAAATTGTATTTGGTGTTCTATTATATTTCTTAAATCTGTTGTTTCACTAATTACGTCATCATTTTGGGTTCTGTTTGAGGCAATCTTACATTCATCAACATTCCAACAAATATTATTTTTAAACTCTGTGGTTAAGGACAGGGTATTATCAAGAGCGTTTATTCTGGAAAATTCTTGTAAAGGTTGCGCAAAAGAGTTAACTGTGAATATTGTGAAATTACCCCATAAAATTAGTACATAAATTAATAAAATTAAGCCAATAGAAATTAATTTTTTATGTAAATACATCCATTTTTTTTGTTTTAGTTTTACCAATAAATTTTTAGCTCTATCTTTGATTAAATTCATTGTTAATTGTCCTATTTTACTATTGGGAATAAAATCAATTGCTTCTAATTATTTCATTCTAGTTTAAATTTTTTTGCTTATTTTGTAATAGTTCATTCTTGATTGCTATATATTTGTAGGGTTCAACGGCCGTTGAACCCTACTATTATTTTTTATCTATTTTTCAACATCTCAATGATCTTTATATTGGCTTCAGGAAAAGTAAACTTATCAATTTCTTTTAAAGTTACCCAACGTATTTCCTGACATTCGATGGGTTTGGGTTCCCCTCTTAAATAGCGACAAATATGAACACATAAAGTTACTTTAAAATCAGTATAAGTATGCTCTAAATTAACTAGATTTTCTCCGACTTCAATATCAATATCAATCTCTTCTTTAATCTCTCGTTTGATACAATCTTCTACTGTTTCACCTGGTTCTATTTTTCCCCCAGGAAACTCCCATAAACCTCCTAATAAACCTTTATCAGGACGACGATCTATTAAAATTAAACCAGTGTCATTATAGATGACAGCGACACCAATTTTTTTATGGGTAAGGGGTTTAGTAGTTTCAGTCATGGAAAGTTAATTTTGTTGGCCTTGGTAACAATATAGCGTAATATAACGATAAAATCTTCCCTTTAACATCAATATATCTTAGAATTTATTGACACTGAGTTGTGCGTCTTTTTGGACATAATCTTTGAGTTTAATGGGAACCGGAGAAGCATTCCAAATCTTATCACAATAATCTTTTATGGAGCGATCACTGGAAAATTTACCCATTCTAGCCACATTCAAAATAGACATTTTACTCCAATTTTCCTGGTCTTTATAAGCTTGAGAAACCTTATCTTGACATTCAATATAAGACTTATAATCCGCTAATAAAAGATAGGGATCTTCGTACATTAAATTATCTACAATAGGCTTAAATAATTCGGGATCGCCATGAGAAAAGAATCCAGACTCGATTAAGTCTAAAACTCCTCTTAATTCGGGAATAGAAGCATAATACCGACGAGGAACATAACCTTGTGCTTTTAAGTTTAAAACTTCTGGAGTTGTTAACCCGAATAAAAAGAAATTTTCGGCTCCAACTTCTTCACGAATTTCTACGTTTGCCCCGTCTAATGTACCAATAGTTAAGGCACCATTCATAGAAAATTTCATATTTCCGGTTCCAGATGCTTCTTTTCCTGCTGTAGAAATTTGTTCTGATAAATCAGCCGCCGGATAAACTCTTTGACCAAAGGTAACGTTATAATCTGGTAAGAAAATTACCTTCAAACGATCGCCTATATCTCCATCATTATTAACCACATCCCCTACTGCTGTGATCAATTTAATCATACGTTTGGCCATAAAATAACCAGGGGCTGCTTTACCACCAAAAATGAAGGTACGGGGGGGAACATCTAGGTTAGGATCGTTCTTAAGACGCTTATACAGAGTAATAATGTGTAAGACGTTTAAATGTTGCCGTTTATATTCATGAATGCGTTTCACCTGTACATCAAATAAGGATTCAGGGTTAACAACAATTCCTACTTTTTGTTGAATATGATTAGCTAAATCTTTTTTAACCGCCTGTTTAGCTTCTCGCCATTTCTTCCGGAAAGTTTTATCTTCTGCGTAGCTTTCTAATTTCTTTAATTCCTGTAAATTATTAATCCAATTATCGCCAATTTTTGAAGTAATTAATTCACTCAAACGAGGGTTACTTTGAACCACCCAACGACGAGGGGTAACACCATTAGTAACATTGGTAAATTTTTTAGGCCAAAGTAGATAAAAGTCGTGAAGAATAGTATCTTTTACCAATTGGGAATGTAACTCAGCCACCCCATTAATATGATGGGAACCAATACAAGCTAAATGCGCCATTCTGACATATCTTTCCCCACTTTCATCGATAATAGAAAGAGCAGAAATTTTGCTATCATCGTTAGGAAATTTAATGCGAACTTGATCTAAGAAACGACTATTAATTTCATAGATAATTTCGAGAACACGAGGTAATAAATTACCAAAAATTTCAATAGGCCATTTTTCCAATGCTTCTGGTAATAAAGTATGATTAGTATAAGCAAAAGTCTTCTCAACAATATTCCAAGCTTTGCCCCATTCATATTCATAAATATCCACCAATAAGCGCATTAATTCAGCTACAGCAACCGCCGGGTGAGTGTCATTTAATTGTACTGCCCATTGTTCATAAAAATTATCTAAATTTGGATTATTTAATAAATGAATCCGAATCATATCTTGTAAAGAACAAGAGACAAAAAAGTATTGTTGTTTTAATCTTAATTCTTTACCTTCGATTTGTTCATCGTTAGGATAAAGAACTTTTGTCAGGTTTTCTGAACTAACTTTATCATCCACTGCCCCATAATAATCTCCCACATTAAAGCGTTGAAAATCGAAAGATTCACAAGCTTCTGATCGCCATAATCTCATAGTGTTAACTGTGTTAACTTTATAACCAGTAATAGGGGTATCATAGGGAATTCCTTTAACTATATATTCGGGAACCCAACGGATATGAAACTGATCATGTCCATCGACATAAGGTTCAGTATGACCGCCAAAATTAACAGTAACAGAAGCTTCAGGACGACAAATTTCCCAAGGGTTTCCATACTGTAACCATTTATCCGTTATTTCTACTTGCCAACCGTCTCTAATTTCCTGATCAAAAATGCCGAATTCGTAGCGAATTCCATAACCAATGGCCGGTACTTCTAAACTGGATAAAGAGTCCATATAACAAGCAGCTAAACGTCCTAAACCACCATTACCAAGTCCAGGTTCTTCTTCTGCTTCAATCAATTCTTTTATGTTTAAACCTGATGCTGTTACAGCTTCTTTTACTTTTTCAGCAATACCTAAATTAATTAAATTGTTTTCTAAATGTGGTCCCACTAAAAATTCTGCTGATAAGTAACAAACTTTTTTTACATCTTTTTCTAGTTTAGTTTGTATGGTGTTTAACCATCTTTGTTGAAGGCGATCTCTGACGGTGTAAGCTAAGGCTAAATAAAAGTCATTTTTGGTGGCAATTTCTGGAAATTTACCTTGAATATAGAAGAGATTATCTAAAATTGCTCGTCGTAAAGTTTGGATCTCTAAACCAGTGCGATCATCTTCAACTTTGACAGGATTTTTTTTAATCATTTTCCCTCCGTTTCTCCTTAAATTTAGGAGATGATAAGTTTTTATATAGCCTTTCTCGGACTCATGAGGTACACCTAATATCTAACTCCGAACTCCTAACTCCGAATTCCGAACTCCGAACTCCTAAAACTAGAAAACTCTGTACCTCACAAGTATGAGAATTGCTAGATTTACCCGATTATAAAATTTTTTGTCATTAACCATTTAAAACTTTTAATAATCTTAACCTTTGCTTTTATAGTTTTGTTAAGAATATATTAATAATGAATTAATTTATAACTAAAATTATAATTTTTTATTGCCAAATCAAGAAAAAATTAATATTATTTTAAGGTGGTTTAAAAAAAAATGTCTCAATAGAAGTTAGTTTAGTAATGGACAATGAACAATGGATAATGGATAATAAAACTTAATTCTTACTTCTGACTTTCCTCTAAAAAATAAAAAGAAAGTATTTCAACAGAATTAATTATTTATCTATGTGAGAAAATTTAAACTACAAAACAAAAAGAATTTAAGCAAAAATCAGGAAACTTATGAAACCGTTAACTTTTCGCACCAAAATTGTTGCCACTATTGGACCAGCTTGTTATTCTGCCGATGTATTGCGTCAAATGATGTTGGCAGGAATGAACGTAGCTAGATTAAACTTTTCTCACGGAAGCTACGAAGATCATGGAAAAATGGTCAAATTACTGCGTCAATTGTCCCAAGAATTAGACCTTCCCTTAACCATTTTACAAGACTTACAAGGGCCAAAAATTCGGGTGGGAGACATCCCTAATAACGGCATGACTTTAACAGAAGGTTCCTCTTTAACTATCGTTCCTTTAGAAGAATGGAACGGTCAAGAAAACACCGTAGGGATCGATTATCCTTATGTAGCCGAAGAAGCGCAACCAGGGACACAAGTTTTGTTAGACGATGGTCTACTAGAGTTAACCGTGGAAACCGTCGAGGGTAAAGCAGTGACTTGTAAAGTAGTTGAAGGGGGTATTCTCAAAAGTCATAAAGGGGTCAACTTTCCCTCTCTGAATTTACGACTGCCTTCCATGACCGAAAAGGATAAAAAAGACTTGGAATTTGGTATCTCTCAGGGTGTAGATATCATTTCCTTGAGTTTTGTTCGTCAAGCAGCCGATATTCAAGCACTCAAAGCCTTTTTAGCTGCGAGAAATGTGGACATTCCCGTGTTAGCAAAAATCGAAAAACCCCAGGCCATCGAACATTTAGAAGCAATAGTCGATGAATGTAATGCCATCATGGTGGCCCGTGGAGACTTAGGGGTGGAGATGCGTCCCGAAAAGGTTCCCCTACTGCAAAAACGTATTATTCGGATGTGTAATCAAAAGGGTATTCCTGTGATTACTGCGACGCAAATGCTAGATAGTATGATTCGTAACCCTCGTCCTACCCGCGCTGAGGCCAGCGATGTGGCTAATGCTATCATTGATGGAACCGATGCAGTTATGCTCTCAGGAGAGTCTGCTGTGGGGGACTTTCCTGTGCAAGCGGTGACCATGTTAGCGAGTATTGCCCGTGATATTGAGTCGGAAATTACCTTTACTAATTATGCTCCACGAAATCTAGATAAAGCTCATGCCTTAGCCGAGGCCCTCAACTCCATTGATAAGGTGCTGGCTCTACAATGTATTGTAGCTTTTACAGAAACGGGATATTCCGCTAAACTTGCTGCTGCTGAGCGTCCCAAAGTTCCTGTGGTGGCTTTGACCCCTAGCATAGAAGTTTATCACCGTCTTAACCTAGTTTGGGGTGTACGTCCAGTTCTGTTTGAATGCGATTACCTAACCCTAGAAGAATTACTTAAACAGATGGAAGCCTTATTATTAGAGCGAAATTTCGTCAGTCAAGGGGATCAAGTTTTGATTTTGGGTGGTTTACCCTTGAGACAAAGCAGAAGCACCAGTTTCCTTAATATTCATACTATTGGAAACCCCAATTAGGATCAAAGCGGGACGCAAACCTTGCGTCCTCAACTGTTAATCGTTCCATTCTCCTCGCGGTGGTAAAGGAGGGTTACGACGAAAGGTACGAGTCAAGTCATCATCTCTATTTCGTTCCCCGTTTAACCATTGCTTAATCGCTGTTTCAATAATGCGACTAGGATCATTGGTCAGGTGTTTGATTTGTTCTAGAACTTCTGCATCAATGTTAATAGAGATTTCCACTTTATCAGCGTTTCGCTGAGTAGAGGTCGCATTATCGTTCATAATTTTTTTCCAATCTTCTATATCTTATTGTACAAGCAAGGGAATTCCTTTTTTTCGTTGATCCATTGATCTTCAAAAATGTTAAATTACTTAATCTTGTTGTTCATAAACTGCATCAATAGATAATTCTAGTTGTTGACAAGCGGCCACTGCTAAGCGATCGCATTGTTCGTTTTCAGGGTGTCCGGCGTGACCTTTAACCCAGATAAATTCTACTTGATGTTGTTCACAGAGGTCCAATAATTTTTGCCATAAATCAGGATTTTTGGCTTGTTCTTTTTTGTTTCTTTGCCAATCATTGGCTTGCCATTTTTTTGCCCATCCTTTGGTTATAGCATCGACTAAGTAACGCGAATCAGTATATAAAGTAACATCACAGGGTGTATTTAGGGCTTCGAGGCCAATAATAGCGGCCATCATTTCCATGCGGTTATTGGTGGTTAAACGATAACCTCCTGAGAGTTCTTTTCTGTGTTCATTGTAGCTTAAAATAATCCCGTAACCGCCTTTTCCTGGGTTGCCAGAACAAGCACCGTCGGTGTAAATTTGTACCTTTTTCATGGAATTATTAGCCCTGTAGACATTATAATTTTTAATGTGATTTCTCGGTTAATATATTACCAGATTCTTTCTAATTCTAAGACAAAATCCACTAACACATCTTCTCCTGATAATGTTTCAGGATTATTTAATATGTCTACTTGTTTTTCTGGTCTATAAATTTCGACTTGTTGCTCTTGACGATTAATTAACCATGCTAATTTTGTCCCATTCTCTATGTATTCTTGCATCTTTTTTTGCAAGGACTTTAAATTATCACTAGGTGAATGTAATTCTACGACAAAATAAGGTAATTCTAACCTCATTTTTTCCATTGACGATATTAGAAACAACCAGTGACGTTTTGGAACTAGGTATTAGGAATAGGAGATAGGGTTTTGAGCCAGATTGTCCAGGTGACAGCCTGGCTAGTTTTAGCCTTAAAAGGCGATTATCTCACCCTCAAAAGTTTCCTCGTACTTTACAAAATCAACAATATTGCCGGTGGCATCAAGCAGTTCAACAGTATCTCCATTATTATTCAATGCCATTGACTGCCCGTTACGGCGAAACTCTACTCTTTCTCCAGGAGCGACTGTTCCAGAAAGGTTCCACATTTGGTTAGCCACATCGCGGAACTTCCAACCTGACAAATCTACTGCTTCGGTACCGAGGTTTTCGATAGTAATAGCTTCATTTTGTGTCTCGACTTGATTATTCCCCAATGGATTGGGGAAAATCTCTACAATCTTTACGGAAGTATTAGGAATAATAATTGGTCTTGTTCGAATCGGGTAAGTCAAGGTAGCTAATACGGGACGATGATCGGTGTCTCCTTCAGGATCTAAAGAGCAATAATCGCGATCTGCTTTGAAACCAATTTCGGATGTTCCTTGCCAATCAGAAGAAGCAAGACCGCCGAGAAATACAAAGTCCAGGATGCTATTGAAGCAAGGTAGGAAACAACCTGTTCCTTCAATAGGACAGGTTCCATCACTTAAGCATTTGGGTTGAATCCATCTAATGTCGCTAGAAGTTGTGAATGTCTCGTAGGCTTTATTTCCTAATTTGTTCAAGTCCCTATTCCGACATTGACCCTCAGGACGTCTACTATTGAGAGAAGGATCGACACTGTAGTCCATATTAAAATCTCCCATAGCTACTACAGGAAGCGTTTGTCGCTCGATCCACTCACGCAGTTTTTTTGCTTGACTGTTTCTAGAGTCCTCATTACCTCTTGCAAAATGATTGGCAACCGCCCAGAATTCAGTATCATCGCTTAATTTAAAGCGCACAGCCAATGGATCGCGATCGCCTCCAACCTCATCAACCAGTTCTTGTTCTCTCCCAACTATAGACATACGCTCGTTATCGTAAAGAATAGCTAGCTTATCTTGGCACCTACCTTTAGTCCCCATTATGACCTTGAAATCAGAACCTGGATAACTTGCAGCTTGAGCATATATCTCTGCGGTATCTTTGTCTGGGACTTCTGATAATGCCCAAAGCGCAGGTCCAGCCAATGCTTCAAAACGTTTTTTAACTATCTGAGGATTGGTTTCCACAATAGTCTCACCGTTACAGAAACGAGGGGATTCTACGTTGAATGTAGCTATCTCTAGCATATCTGTAGATTGCGCCAGTGCTGAGGGTGTAAATGTACAACTGAAGAACAACCAACATCCTATGATTAAGGCTGAGAAACAGTTTTTTAAAATAATCACCAAAATTCCTCCTTGTAAAAATATAATTAATGGTTATCAAAGAAAAAAAAGCCAATCATTCTAAAAATCAAAATCACGAACAACCGCCATGTGCTGCATATTTGGCGCGCCACTATCCTCTTTCCGAATAGGTGTTACTTCAGAGAGAGGAGAATAGACCCGACTATCAAATACGAGTCCATTGGGAAAAGTGTTACTGCCAATTACAACTGGAACCTCTTGCTCTTCTAAATCTACATCAGTATAGATAGCATCATATGGCTTTTTCCTACTCGAATTGGTATCAGGATCTCCAGAGCGATCTACTGGATAGTTGGGACCAGAAGTATTTACCAAAGTATTTAGAGATTTCAAGGCTTGTTCGGAGCGGTTTGAAGTATTGAAATCTCCACCAATGATTAAGTAGTCTTCAGGAGGAACTAGATCTTTTAACTCATCGATCAAGCTATTTGCCTGAGCATTCCTCCTACTTTTTGAATCGTTACTTGCTTTAAAGTGAACGCTTACAACCCACAAATCAGTATCCCCAGGAATATCAATCTTTGCCCAGGGAAAATCCCGATTGCTGATATTATTGTCCTCAATCTCACCCGTATCTACTATGGGGTATAGACTAACTATGCCATTAGGAAGAGGGTTGCTTGTATCCCCTTGTGTATCTTCCCTATAAAAAAATGCATCTGGACCAAATGCATCTTCAACGAGCTGTTCGATGGTTCCTTGCTCGTAAGAGAACTCTTGAATAAGAACAATGTCTGGCTTTAAGCCTTGAAAAATCCGAATACCTGGATTTTCATAGGCTTGCTGGTTACCGCTAGAAGTATTGGCAGCCATAATACGAACGATTTCTGCTTGGGATGGTTGACAGGGAAGTGCAAGCAGTAGCACTATTGCTAGCAAGCTGATTGAATTGAACTACCCCAACTTTAGAAGTTGGGGATTCTTTACACGATAAAGTATCGTCTTGGAGCGTCCAAAAGCCCCTCTAATACCTCTCTCTTTTCAAAGAGATTGGCTTTACTTTTACGTCCAATGTTAGCAGAAC
>NZ_JASJEB010000110.1 GCF_030064895.1 Crocosphaera sp.
ATTATTAAGTTAACCTCAGAGGAATTTTATCAACTCTGTCAGGTTAACCCGGAGTTACCTTTAGAATTAAGTCGTGATGGAGAATTAATTATTATGTCCCCTGTTGGAGGAGAAAGTGGTAATCAAGAAGCAAATTTAATTGCTGATGTGATTTTTTGGAACCGTCAAAGCAAACTAGGGTTAGTGTTTAGTTCATCCACAGTGTTTGATTTACCCAATGGAGGCAAACGTTCCCCTGATGTTGCTTGGATATCTAAAGATCGATGGGATAGTTTAACTCCCACTCAAAAACAAAAGTTTCCTCCTATTTGTCCTGACTTTGCTATCGAGTTACGTTCCCCTAGTGATAGGCTAAAACCTCTACAAGACAAAATGCTGGAATATATGGACGCTGGCCTACGTTTAGGTTGGTTAATTAATCCTCAAGATAACACTGTAGAAATTTATCGACCCCAAAAACCCAAAGAAACTTTATCTCTTCCCGTATCTTTATCTGGGGAAGATATTTTACCTGGATTTACCTTACTGTTGGAAGTTTGAACATTATTAACTTTGGAGAGGGTATTGTAAGCGCACACCTGTTCCACCATCTATATAGTATCATGTCAAGTCAAGAAAAAGCAAGCATTTTTTACATTAATTTTTCTGTTGTAAAGGTCATGGATATCATAGAGGTGAAGCAGTAATAATTGAACTATGACAACTGTATTAGACTTAAAACCGATTATTAAGTTAACCTCAGAGGAATTTTATCAACTCTGTCAGGTTAACCCGGAGTTACCTTTAGAATTAAGTCGTGATGGAGAATTGATTATTATGTCCCCCGTTGGAGGAGAAACAGGAAATAAAGAAGCTGATTTAAACTTTCAGGTTAGTCTCTGGAATTATAAAAGTAAACTAGGGTTAGTATTTAGTTCATCCACAGTGTTTGATTTACCCAATGGAGGAAAACGTTCTCCTGATGTTGCTTGGATATCTAAAGATCTATGGGATAGTTTAACCCCTACTCAACAACAAAAGTTTCCTCCTCTTTGTCCTGACTTTGTGATTGAGTTACGTCCACCTAGTGATAGGCTAAAACCTCCACAAGACAAAATGCTGGAATATATGGACGCTGGCCTACGCTTAGGTTGGTTAATTAATCCTCAAGATAACAGTGTAGAAATTTATCGACCCCAACAACCCACCGAAACTTTATCTCTTCCCGTATCTTTATCTGGGGAAGATGTTTTACCTGGATTTACCTTACTGTTGGAAATGTGAACATTATTGCCTTTGAAGAGAGTATTATAAGCGCACACCCTTTCTACTATCTATATAATATCATGTAAAATCAAGAAAAAGCAAGCATTTTTTACATTACTTTTTTTCTGCAAACCCTAATTATTAAAACAAAAGCTGTTTTTCCTGATGAAGATTCTGTTTTCAAGCTATTATATTTGTCAATGAGGAATATTACTAAGAAATAGCAACGTCCTATTCAAGATTGGACTGCTGCTGCATCACGTTTTGCCATTCTTTTTCCTGAACGTTTTACTCTCTAATTTTCCTCTTTACACAAAATTTTAGATCACTCTCAGCAAGTTTTTCCGAAAATTACTCAAACCCCTATTGTCTCGTTGGTTCTGACCCTTTTCAAACATCCTCTAACCATCTTCGATTAAGTTTTATGTGTTCTACGAATTTCTTCACTCCGTTTTCTTGGTGTTATTGGGCGAGTGTAGGCACAGCCCTTATATGCGGTGGTCTCATTGGGATCGAGCGTCAGTTGTTGGGGAAGCCAGCAGGCTTGCGAATCTGCATTATCATCGTCTTAGCGACCGACATATTCGTATCATTGAGCCAGGAACTCACGACTGAAACCGGCGATCCATCAAGGGTTATAGCTAGTGTAGCGTCTGGGGTGGGTTTTTTGGGTGGTGGGGTGATTCTGGCACGTCATGGCCGTATCCAAGGTGTAACTACAGCAGCAACAATTTGGATTCTCGCAGCAATCGGCGCAATCATTGGTCTTGGCAAATTTTTTGCTGCGATAGCTTCAACCCTTATTTTGATAGTTGTCGCAATCTTTATCGACGTTCTTGAAGTACGTGGGATTATTACGAAGAAAGAGATTGCACCAGAAGATGATCAACTTTAACCAAATGTCGGGCAGAATTCCCTTATCCTCGTAGTGGTTGAGAATTTGAACATCAAGGGTATGGTTCGTAATCACAACTTATCTAAAGCTATTTCTGATGTGGGATGGGGAATGTTTGTCAATTTCCTTGCTTATAAACTAGAGCAAAAAGGTGGTTTATTAGTTGAGATTGATAGATGGTTTCCATCCTCTAAAACTTGTTCTAACTGTCTATATCAAATGTCAGAAATGCCATTAGACGTTAGGGAGTGGACTTGTCCGAGTTGTGGCACTCACCACGATAGAGATGAAAACGCCAGTAAAAACATTAGAGCAGAAGGCATCAGACAAATAGCGGTCGAGGGGCGCGCCATCGCATGGCGCAAGCCCAATCGACCAAGAGGATCGGTCTTGGGAACCAGGACTGCTGCTGAAGGAGGGGAAGTAAGACCAAAAGGTGGCCGTAAGTCTGTCTTGAGGCATTCCCCTGTGAGTTCAGAAGCCCCAACTTCAGCGTAAGCAAGTTGGGGTAGTTCACTAGACAATCTCGGCATTGGAGTAGTGTAGCAAATCTGTTGTTATACCAAATCCGCTTTAGATACCCCTCTTAAAAACTTGATAAGTTAACACTTGAAAATGCTCCTGCCTCTTCTAGAATATAAGATGGGTTTGACAACCGGATTTGGTATCAATATATGAAGAAAACAAACAGCATTTTTGCCAAAATTTATCCACTTAATGAATCTACACGTCTGTGTACTATTGAAATTGCCCTAAATCAATATGAAGATATTTTCCATAAATACGATTCTGCTCCTCTTGAACGTCGACAAATTGACTCAGAGTTAGAAACTTATCTCAAAAGATGTTGTGAGGAAATCCCTTCTAAGTATTC
This sequence comes from Crocosphaera sp., assembly GCF_030064895.1. Taxonomy (GTDB): domain Bacteria; phylum Cyanobacteriota; class Cyanobacteriia; order Cyanobacteriales; family Microcystaceae; genus Crocosphaera. The sequence goes on from NZ_JASJEB010000110.1 coordinate 3,015, forward strand.
ACTTGAACTAGATATTTCCATTCCAGCAAGAATAAGAGAAAATGAAAAGGAAGATAAATTAAGAGATGGATTCAAAAATCATTTTAGTTTCCAAGTATATCTACTCGAAAAAAAACTAAATAAAAACAAGCTCAATATCCTTTTTGAGATCGTATTCGGTTTTTTTCTTCTATGGATCGTCGCTATTTGGGAGGTCGATATTAGTCGGATTTTGCTATCGATTATTGAGAACGGAATCGTCATCGGAGGATGGGTATTCTTGTGGGATGCTGTTTCTAAATTCTTTTTTACCAATTCTCAACTCAATAAAAGTTATCAAGACTACAAAAGATTACTAAATTCATCCATCATATTTAGAGAGGTATAACTAGCTATTTTTTCTACTAACTCCATAAACACACTTTGCGGAGTTTTTTCCGCGACCCCTAGTCAACTTGTAACATAAGTTGACATAGTGCTTTCTATTTATGTACGACTACTTACTGTAGAATATACTACTTTTTCATGTTATAATAAAAATTAGTCAGGTATAATGTTCTAACTGTGTCTAAATTGGCGGTAGATTATTGTAGAAAATAAAAGTCTGAATGAACAGCAGCTTGGACTTCCTGTTAAATAATTTTCGGTCGTCAGAAGAATACTATTGTTTTGTCAATTAATTCATATCTGAAATCGAAAAAGTAAGTTTAGACAAACACACCATTATTGAAAAAAACACAAACAATCCCACGTACTTCTAGTCGTGGGATTGATAATTTATTAACGAACACTCAAAGCAGTACAACCAATTTCAGAAATAACATCATTGGGCATAGTGGCACCGCATAAGTTAGCATTGTCTAGATTAGAATCAGCCAAGTCAGCATTATGAAGATTAGCCCCAATTAAATTAGCTCGACTCATGTTAATATCTCGTAACTGGGCAGAGTCAAGTATAGCCTCATTAAAATTAACACCGACTAAATAGGAAGAATTAAAAACAGTTCCCGTTAAATCAGCACCACTAAAGTCAGCGTTTTCCATATTAATCTCTGTTAAATTAGCATCAGCTAAATTAGCATTACTGAAATTAGCATCTACTAAATAGGAAAGATGAAAATCCGTATTGGGTAAAGTAGCATAACGGAAATCAACCCCTTCCATATTGATGTCACTTAGTCTTGCACCGCTTAAATTAGCATAGCGAAAATCCGTATTAACTAAATAAGCGTGATGCAAATTAGCGTTTTGCAAATCAGCATTTCTCAGATTAGCTTCATGAAGATTGATATCTTGTAGATTAGCATTAGTTAAGATTGCCCCTTGAAGATTAGCATAACTAACATCTGCATTAAAAGCAGAAGCTTCAGGGATAACAACCTCTGCAACTACGGTTAAAACTGCCCCAGGAATAGCGAAAGGAACGGCCATAATGGCGGCATTAGCAGCGGATTTTGCGGTATTATTTCGGGGATAATCCGTAGAAAAGTCTGTATAAGACATATTTGCTCTTTCTAGATTCGCCTCTTTTAGTTTAATACCCCTTAAATAGGCCCCAGTTAAATCTGCATTACGTAGATTAGAACCGGTTAAAATTGCCCTCTCTCCATCGTGAAGGGTAAAATCTACTCCTCGAAGGTTAGCCCCTTCTAAGTCAGCATCAGTCATTAAAACGCCTCTCATTTGCGCTTGTTGAAGATTGGCCTTCCTTAAGGTAACACCATCCATGTCTGCATTAACTAAGTTAGCACCTTTTAAGTTAGCTCTGTTTAAGTTAGTATTATGGAGTTTGCTATTGATAAGATTGGCATCTTCGAGATTAGCACCTCTTAAGTCTAAATTGCGTAAATCAGCATCTTGTAAATCACAGCCAATACAGTCTCCTGTTGCCATTAATTTTTGCAAGTCGGTCGCATTTTCTGCCCTAACCACAGGTGTTAACACTAAAGACGTTAATAGAAGAATTCCTGTAAGGGTTTTCATAATTTCCCCCGTTGCTTTTACTATTTTTCAGTGAATTGTGTTTTGAATTGGAAAATAACTTGTTTGAACTTCATTCATTGAACAATAACCTGAGTTGGAAAACTAGCACAAGGTTATGATTTTTTGAAGGAAGAAATGAGCATTTAAGACGTTCTCAGAAAGATAAATTGTCCATAAATCACCTTATATTTAACTCAAATTTATTGACTAATAAAAATTCAAACCAGTTATTAATAAAAAAATGACAAAAAGCCCCGACAATCAACGTTAAAAACTTGATATTTTCTGCATACTATGCTACTGTAAGAGAATAATAACTCTTCAATTAGCCCTCTCCTCACTGCCACTTTGCTCATCGGGCTTTCTATTTCAATTATGTATTGTCTTGCGTCAGAGATAGTAGACAGGATTACTAAACTTTATAATTTTAAACATTACTTAAAACAAAAAAAAGAAGAGGTAGGTTAGGAGAATTTGGTAGTAGGATAAAAGAAAGAATCATTTTGGGGCGTTATTCATGTCTGATCATGCTTTGAGCAATGCTATTCCCTTAGATAAAATCCGCTACAATGAGAAAGGGTTGGTTCCTGCGATCGCCCAAGATTATTTAGACGGGACAGTATTAATGCTGGCCTGGATGAATAAAGAATCATTACAGAAAACCCTGGAAACTGGGGAAGTGTGGTACTGGAGTCGTTCTCGACAAGAATTATGGCACAAAGGAGCAACTTCTGGTCATCTTCAGAAAGTGAAATCTATTAGGTATGATTGTGATAGTGATGCGCTGTTAATAAGTATTGAACAAGTGGGAGATATTGCTTGTCATACAGGGGAAAGAAGTTGTTTTCATCAACTAGAAGAAAATGAAAAAGCTGCACCACCTGCTGATACTTTATCGGGACTTTATCAGGTAATTTGTCAACGTCGAGATCATCCTGTTGAGGGTTCTTATACTCGTAAATTATTGGCAGGAGGAGATAATAAAATTCTCAAAAAAATAGGGGAAGAATCAGCAGAAGTGGTGATGGCCTGTAAGGATGACGAAAAAGAAGATATAGCTTCAGAAGTAGCGGATCTTTTCTATCATACATTAGTGGCTTTATCCTATCATCATGTAGATATTAAAGATGTTTATCGTAAGTTACAAGAAAGGAAAAAATAAATTGTTAATCAATGGATAATTGATATATGACTTTTTCTCCTACAGCTAATAGTCTAGAGGAATTTCTTAAACTCCCAGAAACTAAACCAGTGTGTGAATATATTGATGGGAAGATTGTAGAAAAACCAATGTCAAAAGGGAAACATAGTCGGTTACAATTAAAATTATCTAATCGGATTAATGAAGTAGGAGAAAATCAAAACCTTGCCTATGCTTTTCCTGAATTACGCTGTAGCTTTGGTACACGATCTATTGTTCCCGATATAGCTGTATTTCGTTGGTTACGAATTCCTTTTGATGAAGATGGAGAAGTTCCTAATGATTTTTTATTGTTTCCCGATTGGACAATAGAAATTCTTTCTCCTGAACAAAGTTCTAATCGAGTGATTGGTAATATTTTGTATTGTTTAGAATATGGTTGTCAGTTAGGTTGGTTAATCGATCCAGGCGATCGCTCTATCTTAGTTTTTCGACCTAATCAACAACCTAAAATATGGCCAAGAAGTCAAGATTTACCGATTCTCAATGATCTCGATTTAGTGTTAACTAGCGAGGAAATTTTTTCCTGGTTAAAAATGATATAACTGTTGAGAAATGTTCCTTTTCAAAGATTACGGTTTAAGATTTCCACCTCGAAGAAACCAACCGATAACACCGCTAATTGTAGCAGTAATACTAATAAGAACAAACTATCGCCAATTTTTTAATTCTCCAACTTTTTCAGCTAAGTCAGGGATTTTATCAATGGCAGGTTTCCAGCTTTCTAAACGGGTGTCTACCATAACTAATTGTTTATCAACACCAATTAATTTTTCTTTTACCTCAACTTGACCATTTTCTGTGTTAATAAGTCGGGTGTCAACGCTAGTTAATTGAGTTTCTACATTAGTTAATCGAGTATCTACAGTAGTTAATTGATTTTCTACATTAGTTAATCGAGTATCTACAGTAGTTAATTGATTTTCGACGTTAGTTAATCGATTTTCAACATTAGTCAGTCGATTATCAACGCTAGTTAATTGAGTTTCAACCCCAGTTAATCTAGTCTCTATACGAGTCAATCTAGTTTCTAAGACTTGGTGATTACTAATAATTAAGTCTTTTAATTCTTTGATGTCATTTTCTGTAACTTTTGCCATTCTATTATCTTAATTCAATGAGTTATTCTTGTGAAATGTCCTCAAAGTTATTTTTTTGAGGACTATTTTAATTCTAATTCTATAATTGTTGCTTACAGAATTAAATCTTTAAACAATTCTTGTACAGCAGGATGAACTAACACTCCATCTTGAACATTAACCCCTTTGGCTAAACTAACATCTTTTTCTAAAACGTCTAAACCCTGGTTGGCCAATTTCAAAACATAGGGTAAGGTGCTATTATTTAGAGCTTGAGTAGCTGTCCAAGGCGTGGCCCCAGGCATATTAGGAACCCCAAAATGTAGCACCCCTTCTTCTATATAAGTGGGGCAACTATGGGAGGTTGTGCGTAGAGTTTCGATACATCCCCCTTGATCCACTGCCACATCCACAATAACCGAACCAGGACGCATTTTAGATACTAATTCCCGAGAAACCAAGGTTGGGGCCCGTTTTCCCGTCACTAATACCGCACCGATCAATAAATCTGCATCAGGGACAGCTTTTTCAATGGCAGCAGCGTTACTATAAAGCAGTTCTACCCGTGAGCCAAAAATCGTCTCTAAATAGGCTAAACGGTCCACATTGATGTCAAATATTTGTACTTTTGCACCCATTCCCACTGCCATCTTAGCTGCTTCCGTCCCGACGATACCACCCCCTAAGATGACTACACGCCCCGCAGAAACCCCAGGAATGCCCCCTAAAAGGACTCCACGACCCCCTTGTTGTTTTTCTAGATATCTCGCCCCAAACTGCACGGATAGGCGGCCTGCAATGATGCTCATGGGGGTTAATAAAGGCAGTCTTCCGTCTGAGAGTTCGACGGTTTCGTAGGCGATCGCTGTTATTTTCGATGCGATTAAAGCTTGGGTTAATTCTTTATCAGCAGCTAAATGTAGATAGGTAAAGAGTATTTTGCAGGTGTTGAGATAGTCATATTCTTGTTTGAGAGGTTCTTTGACTTTGACGACTAAATCTTGTTCCCATGCTTGCGCTGCACTGGTGACAATTTTTGCTCCTGCTTGTTGGTATTCTTGGTCACTAAACCCCGATCCGATTCCTGCTTGGGTTTCTACTGCAACTTGATGTCCTCGATCGCATAATACCCTAACGCTGTTGGGACTCAGTCCAACTCGAAATTCTTGATCTTTAATCTCTTTAGGAACACCAATTTTCATATAATTTTTCTAGGGTAATTATCTTTCCTACTGTAGCTTACAAAAATTTTTTGAGAATTACTAGGATTTATCGTTAATTAATTGAGTTTCTATGCTGGTTCATCGAGTCTCATTTAAAATATAAGGGTTAAATATTTTACTATTTGATGAAAAATATCATTTATCTGGACTATAATTGCTTTCAGCGAGGATTTGACGACCTGCGACAGATTAGAATACAAATGGAAGCATTAGCTTGTCAAAACATATTTCTACAGGCAGAAGCGGAAGACATTAATTTAGTTTGGTCATTTATGCACCAAGATGAAACCTTACTCTGTCCTTTTGCCCAAAGAAAACAAGAAGTTTTGAGATTGTCTAGATTATGTACAATTAGAATAGCTCCAAGTAGAGAAATTTATCAATTAGCGCAGTCATTTCAACAAATGCAAGGATTATCATCTAAAGATGCTGTTCATGTAGCTTGTGTTGATTATATTAAGGCTAATTTCTTTCTAACTTGTGATGATAATTTAATTAAAAAATCTAACAAATTAAATTTGGCAATGTGTATTATGAATCCTATTGATTATATTAGACAGGAGGAAATTTAATGAAGAGCAAAAAAATGATAGATGATCAAGAAATTTTACTACAAGGAATTGAAGCATTAAATCAATCTTTAGGAGTAGCAGGAGCATTAAGATTTCTTAGTATTTTACAAAAAAATAGCACGGACTATGTAGATATTTCTGAAAAATTATATCAAGATCAAACAATTGATGATATTTTTGAAAGAGCTAATCAAAATTGGCTGGATTAGAAACATCACAATCTAATTCTAAGGGAGAAACTGTTTTAAAGTCTCTAAGGTTTGCTCTCCTGTGGTTTGCCAACTAAATTTTTTGGACTGTTGTAAACCTAATCTTTTTAACTGCGATCTCTTTAAAGTTGAAAAACTATTTTGAGACAATGATCAAGTTTATTGAATAAACTTATATCTAGTTTTCCTAATCTTCTTGTAATTAAATTACGCTCAATTGTCACCATCCGAGAAACTCTAACTTTAGAGGTAACTTTTAATCCTGTCTTAGAAAATTCAGAATTAGTGGTGTCAATAACAAATTCTTCTGGAGTAACATGATTTACATTTTGAGAAGAAATAAAACAAACAGTGACATCTATTCCTGATAAATCAACCCATAAAACAACAGCAGGACGGAGTTTCGTTGTGCTTAAATCGGTGAAAGGAAAAGGTACTAAAACAATATCTCCTTTTTTGAGAGACATTAAACTGATTCTCCATCTTCTAAAGTATATATATCTGGTTCATCGACCAGAAAATCAAAAGAATGACCTTTTTGGGCTAAGTTAATTAGCTCCTGTGTGCTAATTTGATTATTATCAAAGAAGAGTTTTTCTTCAAAGTTTTTCCGTTCTTCTTCGGAAAGCGAGCAAATGATTGTAATCAAAGAATCAACTAATTTGTGATTCATGTTTCTTTTTTGAGCGAATAAGCATTTATATTATAGCAGTTACTATTTCAACTAACAAACTGTTTCAAAACTTCTAAGGTTTGCTCTCCTGTGGTTTGCCAATTAAATTTTTTTGCCTGTTGTAAACCCAATCTTTTTAACTGCGATCGCATCTCATCATCTGTGGCAATTTTTTCCATTGCTGCTGTTATCTCTTCTACATTATAAGGGTTAATTAATAAAGCTGCATCTCCTGCGACTTCGGGTAAGGATGATATATTTGAGGTAATAACAGGAGTACCGCATCCCATTGCTTCTAAAACAGGAAAACCAAACCCTTCCCATAAGGAGGGAAAGACTAATGCTAATGCTTGATTTAATAATATGGGTAACTGTTCATATTCTACATAATCAAGGATTTTTAGTTGTTTTTCAACACCTAATTCTTGTGCTTGTTCTATTAATTTAGGTGTGTAACGTTTATCTGTTGGACCTGCTAACCAAAGTTGATACTTTTTGTTATTTTTTAAGTTAGCAAAAGCTTCTACAATACGATTAACATTTTTATGGGGGTCATGACGACCTAAATAGAGAAAATAAGGAATATTTAAAGCATCTTCTTTGACTTCTAAAGGTTTAAAATGCTGTTGATCATAAGCTAGTAAAATAGGGGTAATTTTTTCAGCAGGAATGTTAAACATATCCACAATATCTTTAGCGGTTGCTTGAGAATTACAGATGATATGTTCTGCTTGTTTAAGAACTTGAGGAATATAATATTTAAAATAGGGAGTTAGGGGAGATGTTTTTTTAGGAAAGCGTAAAGGGATTAAATCATGTACCATTACCACAGAACGAGTTTTACCATATAAAGGTGCTTCAGGAACAGGAGAAAATAATAAAGATGATTGTAATTCATGGTAAATTTTTGGTAGTTTAAACTGTGTCCAAATAAGACGGTTTAAGTGTCCTTTTGTTCCTTGTTCTGGGGTTAAATTATCAGGAACTAAATAGGTATTAAAATCTTGATATTGTTGGGACGCTAATAAGGTGGGTTGTAAAGGCTTTAGATAAGGAAAAACATTGTTTGCATAAACCGTTATTCCTGTTGGTTTTGATAACAGTAAAGATAAATTTATGACTAAATTTGATGGATTATTCATCAGTAAAAATAAATAAGTTCAATTATAGTTAATCAATCAAAACATCATTCTATCATAAAGAATTGTTGCAGAAATGATTTAATCAGGATGATAAGCTACGCAAGCATTTCAACTGCATATTATTAAGTTAAGCGACAAATTATAAACCTCTCCCTGTCGTCCTTATTGATAAGAATTGTATCAAAATACACATCTTCCCTTATGTCTTCACTATGATTAAGACGATAGGTTTTCAAGGGGGTTTTTGATGACCATGGAAAACATATCAGAACTAAAGTCAGTTAAGACAAAGTACAGTGCTTATTTACTATCTCTTCCCAACGTCGAAGGAGTGGGAATTGGGTTGAAGGTTTCGGGCGGTAAGAAAACGCAACAAATAGCCATTAAGGTATTTGTCAAAGAGAAGATTTCCCGCGATAACCTGGCTGCAAGTGAACTCATTCCAGAGCAATTGGAGGGTGTTCCTACCGATGTGGAAGTGCTGGCACCGTTGCGAGCGAATTGACTGTTTTGAGACCCCAAGGGCAGCAGTCCCCCTATATAGAGGCAAGAAAGACAAAAGTATTTCTTGATCGCCTTATAAACTATAAATCTATCTTATAACATTGACTGCCATATAAGAGGTTTTGTGTCATGAGTATAAGAGATTGTTTACAAGCGAAAACGGGTTGGAAGGAAGACAACAAAGAACGGTTTGCCCAAGACGATAATTTGCTGGGAATTGGTGTGGGTTTGAAGGAAAGACATGGAAGATTCTCGGATGAATTATCGGTTAAATATTTTGTACGAACCAAAAAGAGGGATGGTTTGGCAATTGAGGAGATAATTCCTGAAAGGATCGGTGACGTTGCCACCGACGTTGTGCAAATTGCGCCTATGCGCGCTCGTGGTTCATTTACGATGTCAATGCGTCCAGGAGTGGGTGGATGCAGTGGATGTGTGGTTATACCAGGTTTAAATTACACCGGTACCCTTGGCTTAGGAATGCGAGGTTATGGCTCTCTTGCGGATCAGATTTTTGTTCTTAGCAACAACCATGTATTAGCTAACGAGAACCGATCCCACATTGGAGATCCCGTGATTCAACCTGGAACCCTCGACGGTGGAAATCCTCAGACGGACGTTATTGGAGAATTATTCGACTTTGTCCAGCTGAACTTTGAACCCAATACGAATGTCCCCAATCCGCAAGTGAACAAAGTCGATGCAGCTTGTGCTTTGGTGTATCGATTTGGTGATTTCAGTCGTGAGATTTTCTGGGTGGGTTATCCCAAGGGTTGGCGCACAAGGCAGAGTGTTGAACAAGCTGTGGCAGATGGCAATAACAGAGTTCAAAAAACTGGACGAACCACCGGATATACAACCGGAGAGATTGCTGCCATTTCTTTCGATGGTTGGGTAGCATACGATTCCGGTCTTGCCTACTTTGAAGATCAAATGCTGATCACCCCAGGTAATTTTTCTGCAGCAGGAGATTCCGGATCGGTCATTCTCGATATGGACGAAAACATCGTTGGTTTGCTGTTTGCAGGGGGCGCAACTCATACCATTGCTAACTTCATACAGGATGTATGGCAACTTTTAAGTCCCATTGATTTTTCGGATCACATTGTCTAACCATCTCTAATACTAAATCCGGTTGCCATGTCTGCCTTATCAAAATAAGCTAGATTTTTAGTAGAACCGAATTTAGTCAATTTTCATCGGTAAACTTTGACAACCGGATTTGGGATAACAATTAGTCGTTTACTGAAAAAAATCTCCCCTGTATTTTTGTCTATTTCCAATGGGGGGGATTTTTTCTGCATCTGTCTATAGAAGTACAAAAACTATAGCACTACAAAAAATAGTTAGGACATATAGACTTTTTTGAAAGGGAACAGGTAACGGGGAACAGGGAACAGAGAAGAAAAAAACGTCAAACACCATAATGCGTAGTGTTATAATGAGTTTTATTCCTATTTTATCGCTAATTTTTCAGTGATTTGTAAACCTCTAAGGTTATTGTTGCTGTTCGTTCCCAAGAGAATTTATTAGCTTGTTTTTGACCCTTATCAATCATCTCTTTTCTTAAAGTCGAATTATCTACTACTTTTAACATAATTTCTGCTAGTTCATAATAGTTATTGGGGTCAATATATAATGCTGCATTTCCGGCAACTTCTGGTAAGGAAGAGGTATTAGAAGTAATAACAGGGGAACCTAATGTCATTGCTTCGAGTACAGGTAAACCAAAACCCTCATAAAAAGAAGGATAGATAAATGCTTCTGCTTGACTGTAAAAAATAGCCACTAATTCATCGGAAATATAGTCTAAATGTTTAATATATTCTTTAAATTGAGATGTTTCTATTTTTTCTAAAATTTTTTTATAATTCCAACCTTTTTTGCCAATTAATATTAATTTATGAGGTATTTTATGATTATTCTTTAAATATTCAAAAGCTTTGATTAACGTTAAGATATTTTTTCTTGGTTCTAAAGTACTGACAAATAAAAAATAGGGTTGCTCTAAATAATCATTAATTAAATGACTATTATTATCTAACAATTTACTTTTTAAATAATTACTAGAATAACGACTTGCTTGGGGGGTTACATAAATAATATTGGGATCAATATTGAGTAATTCTGTAATATCTTTTTTGGTATTTTCTGAAAAGGTTATGATAGCATCTGTCCAACTTAAACACCGTTTAATTCTGTCTATATACCCTTTAACAATGTTTGTCGAATATTCAGGAAACTTGATAAAAGTTAGATCATGAATGGTCATTATTTTTTTTGCTTTCTGATAAGGGAAAATATAATGATCTGTTCCTTGAATAATATTGGGTTTATCTAAATTTTTTTCAAAATAAGGTAGTATAAAAGGAGAATATTTAGCTAATTTATCAGCTAAACTAACGGGAATAGGTAAACAAGAAACTTGAGGATATTGACTCAATAATTCTGGAGTAGATAAGTTACGTTTTAACCAATTTTTTACCGAAGGATGAAAATAAATATCTAAACTAAAATTTTCTGTTTCTTGTAGTTGAGATAATGCGTTAATTAAATTTAATGTATAAACCCCAATACCTGTTAACTTTCCTCTGACGGGAGTTGCATCAATACCAACTTTAAACATCATTTTAAACCATCGTTTCTGAATAAATTTTGTTCATAACACAAGCATAATTATCAATATTATGAAATTGTTGATAACTATACTGCATTTTGCTTATTTTATCCTGAATAATATCACTATTGATAGCTTCTCTTATAATGTCAAAAACTTTTTTTTCATCTTCCCAGTTAATGATTAATTCTGCTAAATTATGTTTCAATAACTCCGAGGCCATCCAAGTATTTTCAGTAACTAATGGTGTTTTTCCTGCCATAATAGATTCAGTAAATATCCCTGATGTTCTTCCTTCATACGCAGGATAGTTATAAGGTAATAAAATAATTTGACTTGTACCCAACCAATGATAATATTCTTCTCTGTTTAAATAGTTATCAACTAACGTTAATTCTACTCCATTATTAACTGCTGTAACTTGTGAAGTCTCTGCACAAACTAAGCGAATATTGTTAGTATTTTCTCCTGAATAATGAGCTAATTTTTTGATAATGTTCCATCCTTTTTCTTCTCTAGGGGAACCTGGCCACCAACAAATAATTTTCGACTTATCTTGAGATTCTATGCTACAATAACTAACATCTGTATGAGGAATAGGCATAACGGTTACAGATGTTTCAAAGTAGTTTGATAAAGATTTACTTAAGCGATCGCTATCCGTTAAAAGTTTAAAATTTCCTGCTTTTATCCTCTTTTTAATTAAAAAATTCAGTAACTTATAAATCCCACGAGTATTATCTTTATGCGTATCTAAACGATATAATAACCAAACGGATAAATTATCACTGGGAACCCATAATAAAGCAAGATATAAAGCAAATAATTGTAAATGAATAAATCTTTCTAAGAAAATAATAGAATTATTTGAATTATTAATAACTTCGTGGTTTAAATAGTTAGCAATAGTTCCAGCTAATTTTATACTTTCATTAATTCTCAAAAATTTAATAACTAAATTGCCTTCTTTTTCCAAATTATTATTACTTAAACCTTCATCCCAACCCTTCGGTAAGTTATCAACATTGTTATCAATAGGAACAATAACTTTATGTTGCCATCCTAACTTTTTCATTGCTTTACTAACCGCTTTATGATAGGGAATAATATGTCCCTCACCTTCCATTAAATTAGGGATTAATGATACAAATATAGGTGATAACTGCTTTCCCTCATCTTGACTCATTGTTAATTATTTATTGGGGTTTAAAACTATTGTAGAGGTTGAATAATATTCAAAACCTACGGTTATGGAATCAAATTAACTGTATCTCGTAAACTGTCAAAAACTTCAACTTTACGAGGATATTTAGTAATATTTTGTAAGGTTTCTTCTCCTCTTCCAGTTAACACTAAAACTGGTTGACATTCAGCATTAATAGCACATTGTACATCACTAGGAGCATCTCCTACAAAAAAAGATTGAGAGAGAGAAACACTATGTTTTTTAGAAGCATCAATTAACATTTTTGGAGCAGGTTTCCGACACAAACAGTTATCTTGAGGATGATGGGGACATATAAAAATGTCAGTAAATTTAACCCCAAACTTTCCATACTCATCAATAATATACTTGTGTACCTTTTCCACATCTTCTAAAGTATAGTAACCCCTTCCCACCCCTGCTTGATTAGTAATTAAAATTAATAAATAACCAGCATCTTGCCATCGTTTTAAAGCTTCCCCTGCACCTAGAGGAAGCTCAACTTGTTCAACTTTACTCAGATAAGGAACATACTTAATAACAACCCCATCTCTATCCAAAAATAGAGCTTTTTGGAGTTGTGTATAAGGGGTAAGAGTTGTTGTCATAGTTACTATTATTAGACAGCGATCTGTGCTTCCAAACCAGCTTTAGCAAATAACTGTGCTTCCACCTGTTCACAAATACGATGATAAGATATTAGATGGATTTCTTGAATATAAGGAGTATGATATTCAGACACAAATAAAGGATAATCTGTGAGATCCTTAAGCATTCCTCCATTGTTACCCGACATACCGATGGTGATCAACCCTAACTCTTTAGCCATTTCCATCGCGCGAATAACATTAGTAGACTTTCCAGAAGTAGAAATACCCCAGAGAATGTCTCCTGGTTGGGCGAAAGCTTCCACCTGACGGGCAAAAACTGTCTCATACTCGTAATCATTCGACCATGCTGTTAATGTAGCCGGGTTTGTTCCCAAAGCGATCGCAGGTAAACCCTTACGATGCAGTTGAAACCTTCCCACAAACTCAGCAGCAATGTGTTGCGCATCAGCAGCAGAACCACCATTACCACAGATTAACAGTTTATTCCCTTCCTTAAACTGTCTGGCCACCATACCAGTAGTTTGCTCCAAAGAGCGACAGTATTTAGGGTTAAACGCTTCTTCTAGGCATTTTAGCCTGTGTTGAATCCAATAGTTCACCGTTCCTTCCTCACATATTAGTTAATTAGCAGGTACAAGTTTTTCCTGTTCCTGCCAAAACCAGTCAATTGTTTTCGTTAATCCTAATTCTAATGGAGTTAAGCCAAAATTGGGTAAAGATTGCTTAAGTTTGTCAACAATTAAGCACTTAGACTTAGCACCGACATAACGGGATGTGTCAAACTGAATCTTGTTGAAGTCGTATCCAACTCCTTGGCAAATCAGTTTAGCAAAGTGACGGATGGTAAACTCTTCACCGGCACCGATGTTAATCAGGTCATTATCAACGGTTTGGGCTAATTCCATCGCAATTTTAGCAAAATCTTCCACAAAGACAAGCTCCCGTGATTGGTAGCCATCTCCCCATAGGATAACGGGTTCATCATACAGTTTACCGCGAATAATCTTACGGATGAGATCGAAGATAAAGTGCATCTGTCGTCCATCGGTATGATATCCTGTGCCGTAAAGGGTCGAAGGAACCAAGCAAAGATACTTGAGACCATATTGCTTATTTAAAGCCAAAAGTCCTGCATAGAGCATTCTTTTGGTCATAGCATAAGTAAATAGACTACTAATAGGCATCCCTGTTAGATAATTCTCTTCCACTAAAGCTAAGTCGGGATCATAGGCACAACTTGTTCCCATACAAATAAATTTAGCCTGGGGTTGATGCTTTTGCCACCAAGTCAAAACATGGGTATTCATCTGTTGATTGATAATCCATTGTTCCCCTGGATGATACAAACAAAAGTCCCCTGCTTGGGTCCAGGCCGCTAAATGATAGATTTGATCGTAGCTAACATTATTAAAGTTTAATAGCGAGTCTGGTTGTGTCAGATCGCAGTTTTTAGAGTTTAATTTGATGATATCGTGACCTTGGGTTTCCAGTTGTGAACATAAGTTAGTCCCCAGAAACCCAGATGCACCGGTAATTAAGATTTTCATAGTATTGTCCTATGAACAGCATTGACCTCAGCAAAAAAGAGGTCAAGTAGAGACACTATAGCTGTGACGTAACTTTTTGTAAAGAGTTGCCCTGGTTTGAGGAGGTTAAGAGAATGAGCAAGTTTTTAAATACATAGATTTTTGAAGAAAAGTAAATATACTCAATCATAAGTATTTGGGAATCTATTTGGCGTTTTATAATGGTAATTAAAGGAGGATAGGTTTGAGATTTGAGCTACAGCAATTAAACCTATTCAAGTGTCATGGGAAATCATAGAAAAAATACCGTCAAATTGAAAGATTCAACAGACCAATTTAAAAGCGTAAGTGTGATATTAGGTATAATCATTTCTCTGTTACCTTTTTTTATTAGTTGGAGAGTTTCTGTCCATACTGAGCAAGTTGAAGAAACTAAACAATTAAATAATTATCTTGATAAGCTGAATGAAATTATTATAGGAGAAGAGAAAAGTCAAGAGAACGGACAAAGAAATGGAAAAAAAACAAGATTAATAGACAGCAAACCAAGTTTTGCATTTAAGTTGAGACAAATAAAAGAGATTGATTATCTCACTAGATCATATACGAGAAACTTAAATAAGGATAGTAGAAGAGTTGTCCTAATTTATCTATATGAATCTGGTTTAATTAACCGTAGTAAAGCAATAGATGATAAAAGTATTGGACTAGCAGGAATATGCAAAAATATTGACCCAAGAAAAAATATTGATACTCTAATAAATAGAGAACAAAGAAAAATATCAGAAAAAATAATAAATGAAAAAACAAAAATATGGGAAGAATGGGACACAATAAACTTGGAAAAATTGAAAAATTTCAAAGCTTTATTTGAAGGAAACGTTGACGAGGATTACAAGAAAAAGATAGACAGGGCAATTACGAATGCGCAAGAAGCCAATAAAAAACTCTTGAAATACTTCTATTGTAATCTTAGTACCAACAGATATTATTTGAATGATATTGATATGACTAATATATTTTTAGAAAATATTAAACTGCATAACTCATATCTCAATGGAACTAATTTTACTGAGGCAAAACTCAACGGTGCAACATTAAGAAATAGTGGATTCAGAAAGGCTAATTTTACTGATGCAAAGCTTAAAAAAGTCAATTTTAGGGGTCCTAATAGGGATGATCCTACTGCTCTTAATGGGGCTAATTTTACTGGTGCTGAGCTTCAGGGAGCTATTTTTACTGATACTAATCTTTCAGAAGCTAATTTTACTAATGCTGATCTTTCAGACGCTAAATTCACTAATGCTGATCTAGAGAAAGCTAATTTTAAAAGAGCAAAACATATAACACCGCAACAAATTAAAGGAGCAAAGAATTGGGAACAAGCAAAATATGATCCAGACTTTAGAAAACAATTAGGATTATAAGTGTAGTAAAAATATCGAGTCATTATTATACTAATTTATTCTGTTTTAAATTTTCTCTCAATTGGTTAATAGCAGTTTCTCCATCGATTCCTTGATCTTGATCTAATTTTTGTTCTGCGAGGTCAATTTTTTGCCCAATTTCTTCAATCCACTGTTCATATTCATTACGTTTTTCTAATAGAGTCAAAGCTTCTTCAAGTACATTATCAAAACTGGTATCCCTACCAGAGATAATTTGTTTTTGAATGAGTTTTTCTAGTTTAGGATTAAGGATAATATTCATTTGTTTTTACTCCATTGACTATAGCAAGAACTTATTATGTAAATATTTTATCCTTTTTTACTGAAAATTAGTATAATGTACATAAATCTGTACATCAGCATCAACTAAAAATTATGTTCAGTTATGAAATAACATCACCCACTGAAGCAAGAGATAGCTTATTTAAGTTATTAGAAAAAGTAGCAAAAGATCATCAGGTATGTATCATCAATCGTCAAGATGGAGAAAATGTAGCTTTAATCGCAGAATCTGATTTAAGAAGTTTAGTCGAAACAGTTTATTTATTGCGAAACCCTGCAAATGCACGTCGATTGTTTGATGCAATAGACGAATCTATCGAAGGAAAAATACAACCTCAAACCCTTGAAGAATTAAAACAGGAATTAGGAATTGAACAAGAAGAAGAATAAGCAAAAAAATGAAGGAACATCACCTATTATTAGACAAATTCCTGGTTTTACCCAGCAATTCAAAGATGATTTAAAATGGTGGTTCAAGACTGATCCTAAAAAAGCATCAAGAATTTTGGACTTAGTGACAGAAGTTATGAAAGATCCATTTCAGGGAATAGGAAAACCAGAACCTTTAAAATATATGGATAGCAATATTTGGTCAAGACGTATTGATTTAGAACACCGTTTCATTTATCGGGTTAGTCAAACTCAAATTGATTTTCTTTCTTGTCGTTTCCATTATGAGTAAACTATATTAATTTAGGAAAAAATTATGACACAAAGTATTACAAAATCTACTGTAAAAATTCCCCCATTAGAAAACGGTGATCGCTTAACTCGTCTAGAGTTTGAAACCCGTTATCAACAGATGACTCATATTAAAAAAGCAGAATTAATAGAAGGTATTGTATATATGGGATCTCCTTTAAGAATTAATAAACACGGTAATCCTCATGGTCGTATTATGACTTGGTTAGGAACGTATGAAGCTTATACAAATGGTATTCAAATAGGGGATAATTGTACAGTGAGATTAGATCCAGAAAATGAACCGCAACCCGATGCTTTATTAAGGATAGAAAATGGTGGACAATCAATTATTAGTGAAGATGGATATGTAGAAGGTGCGCCAGAATTAATAGTAGAAATTGCAGTAAGTACCGTCTCTATCGATTTACATGATAAACTTAAAGCTTATCGTCGTAACCAAGTTCAAGAATATTTAGTTTGGCGAGTAGATGATAATGAAATTGATTGGTTTAGACTAAAAGACGAAAAATATATTAAATTAGAAGCAGATGAAAATGATATTATTAAAAGCGAAGTATACCCTGGTTTATGGTTAAATGTAACCGCTTTATTAAACGGAAACTTAGTCAAAGTGTTAGATATATTAAAACAAGGAATAGATAATTATGAACATAAAAAATTTTGTCAAATAATATCTATTAATGATTAGTTTAAAAGCTAATTGAAAGCTTGAATTTGATCTGTAAATCTTCCTGATTTTTTCTAACTATTATTCATTACCAATTATCCATTATCCATTATCCATTGTCTATTATTGAATAATAGACTATCCTCTAGGCCAGTAATTTGATAAACTAATACAGTGCTATTACGGTGTCTACATTCTTTGTCATCCTCAGAAAATGACGGATTGAATACCACTGATAGCTTAATACTGTCAAAAAACATCCTAAAATATCAACAAAAAAAAACACAAAAATAAGGAATAAAACTATGTTTAACTTCTCAGGAAACAGACCCAATAATTTAGGCGTTAAAAATGGTAAATTAACCGCTTGTCCAGGAACTCCCAACTGTGTCAATAGTCAAAGTTCCAATGCACAATCAAAAATTGCTCCCCTTCCCATGATTTCTATAGCTGAGTTAAAAAAAGTTGTGGAAAGTATGGAAAGAACCACAATTATAGAAGAAACTAACGACTATCTTTATGCTGAATTTAAAACACCTTTAATGGGATATGTTGATGACGTAGAATTTTACCTAGATAACAGTGAGAATGTAATTCATGTTCGCTCTGCATCTCGTCTCGGAAAATCCGACTTAGGATTAAACCGTAAACGAGTGGAAGAAATTAGGAACAAAATAGAATCAAAAAACTAACATTATAGTTTAGTAAAGAGGTGAAAAGACAAAACTTTAAGTTAAAAATATAATGGCTGAACCCTTCAGAATAGGTGGACAAAATGGTTGGTATCATGATCAGGGACATTGGGCAGGCTACTTTCATACTTATAATGATTTTAAAGTAGATCATACAGATAGTGAGCCAAGAACTATCCATGTATTCTTGCCAAGAGATTATGAATATAGTCATGAATTGTATCCCGTCATTTATATGAATGATGGAGATACTGCCTTTTTTTCTGGAGGGGAATATGATAAAAGCTGGAATATGGGGGAAATTTTAAGCAGATTATATGTTACCAATCAAATTCGCAGAGTGATTGTGGTAGCTATTTGTCCCCTTGACCGTAATTATGAGTACACTCACGCCCCTATTAAAAAAGGAAAATGGGGCGGTTTGGAGGTGTATTCTGATTATCTATCTACAGCAGTAAAAGGGTTTATTGATGATAATTATCGGACGCTTTCTAACCCTGAAAATACAATGATTTTAGGTTCATCTCATGGCGGTTTAGCTGCATTTTACACCGCTATTAAACACCCAGATAAATTTAGATGTGTAGCCGCCCTTTCCCCTTCTTTTTGGGTAGGATTAGATTCAATTATTGATCCTTGTTTTTTAGAGTCATCAAGAGACTTATTAGGATCACTAGAATATTCAGCCTTGATAGTTGCCGGATTAAAAACATTACAAAATTCTCAATTACAGCCGAAAATTTATTTAGATTGGGGATTAATTCGGGAAGGAGGTGAGCATAATTTCTTTATCGAAGCGAGAGCAACCGTAAGAGGTAGAGAAATGCGAGATTTATTAATCAATAAGTTTGGCTATCGCTATGGTGAGAATTTATTTGTGGTTGAAGATCCCATCGGTCAACACAACGAAGAATCTTGGTCAGGACGCATGGAAAACGTCTTACAGAACTTTTTTGGTTGGCCAGCATTGATGAAACAACTCTTAGAGCAGCAACAAGCCGTGACATCCTCCCACGCTAACTGCTAGGCAGTATAGCGTGGGCTTCCCAACTCACGATGGGATATTTCTGCCCACAAAGGTAAGTTACCTCTACGCCAGTTATCTAGGTTCATCACCCCCGACACCTCGACTTGACAGACTGTTTCCTTTCCCCTGAGTCCCAGGGTAGTGGTTTCAATACCTCGATTACAGATTTCTTGGGCCGAAGCCACGTCGCGGTCAACAAAATTATCGACTCCGTAACCGCATTCATAACAGGCATGGAACCTGTCAGATAGGGTTTTTCTAACTTCTGCTCGACAATTAGGACAAGTTTGGCTAGTTCCCCGATGATCAACCAGTCCGAAATACTTACCTCTTACCTTACAAACATATTTTAAAATATCCCTGAATTGCCCAAAACCTGCATCAAGGGTATGCTTGCCCAAAAAGCCTTTAGCCATTGTACGAAAGTCAATATCTTCCATAAAGATAGAGTCTCCCATGTCACAAACTTTGTGGGCTAATTTAAACTGATAATCTTTCCGTTTGAAAGCAATATGATTGTGTTGCTTTTCTACTCGTTTTCTGGCTTTTTCGTAGTTATTAGAACCCTTGCTTTTTCTACTTAAGCGACGTTGCAGCAATTTCAGCTTGCGATATTCACTTTTGAAGAATTTGCGTCCTTTTTCTATATAGTTATCACTGGTCGCTAAGTAACTAGAAAGCCCGACATCTAACCCCAAAGGATGTCCAAAAGGAGTCTCAACTTCAGGCAGAGTGATGTCAGATTGAATGCTAATTACGGCAAACCACCCCATTGCTTTTTTGATAATTCTTACCTGTTTAATTACAAAACCACTAGGGATTGGACGATGAAGATTTATCTGTACTTTTCCTAATTTTGGTAACTTAATTCGCCATCCCGTCAAAGGATTGCTTCTAAATTGAGGAAATAATAAAGACTTCATCTGTCCATATTTCTTGAACCTGGGGAAACCAAAACCCCGATTACGAAAAAAGTCCCAAGCATCATGTAGTCTTCTGACATTAGTTTGTAAAACTTGGCTTGGGACTAAAGCTAACTCAGGATATATTTTTTTCGCCTTTGGTAACTGATTTTGTTGCTGATGGTAACTAGGGAAAGAATAATCAGCAGAAATTATATATTCTGACTCCAAAGAACACCGATCTATTAGACACTTCCTCGAAGCAATCCAGTCTTTAAGCTCCCGCAAAGCATAGTTATAAGAACGGCGACAAATTTCCAGCCATTCGTTCAATATTGCCTCTTGTTTGCTATCAGGGTAGATTCGGTACGAGTAGTTGAG
>NZ_JASJEB010000111.1 GCF_030064895.1 Crocosphaera sp.
TCATATTATAACATATCAGTAAGATATAGAACGTGATTATTTTTAATGGACGCTTCGCGGTTTATATTTTGGTCGGTCATTCATCCCCACCTTATAGAAGGATGGGGTATTCTGCCCGACATTAGGATAAATTTGAGTAAGTCTTTCATACTGATACTGCTGATTAACTTAACATTGAACACTGTAATACTTTTACGGACTCAATTATAAGCAGTTATCTTATATCGAACTCAGGTTAGTAACAAAAATAGATATCTAATCGGCTGAAAACCCCATTCTTTCGTGACTTTGTGATCTACTGAAACTGTCTAATTACAAAAATGGGATGCTCCCGTTACAGTTGATAATAGGCAGGGGGCAGGAGGCAGAAGGAAGGAGTCGATTTAAAACTATGTTGAAAAAATATTTACATAGTAAATCAATTAAATTATCAGTAAGAATGTAGAATTATCAAAAAAATTAATTCTACATTCTTTATTCTACATTCCTAACTATCCATTACCCACTGTTAAGGAGATTCTTCGTACCTCAGAATGACAGTATGAGAGATTACTTATATCTCGAAATAACAATTATTCCTTGTTTCGGAATGACAGTTTAAAAGATCAAAACTCAACGCCATTAACTCGGTGAATATGGAGAACATCGCTCATATTACTAATACGATTAATGATGTATTCTAACTGTTGGCGATTGCGAATTTCAATCTGTAAATTAATGATAGCTGGTTTATTGCGTCCGGTTTTTACCCCTGCGTCACAAACGTTAACATGATGGTCACTCAAGCGTAATAAAATATCTTTGAGAACCCCAACACGGTCTAAGGCTTCGATTTGTAAATCTACGGGATAAGTGGCGATACAATCTTTACTATCGAAGGTATTCCAGCGCACGGGAATAAATTGTTCTCCTGGGATATTTTCCAGGTTAGAACAACTTTGGTTATGGATAGAAATGCCTCGGTTTCCTCGGGTTACTACGCCAATAATGGGGTCACCAGGTAAGGGTTTACAGCACCCTGCAATATGATAAACCAGCCCTTCTACCCCTAAAATGGGGGATTTATTGGGTTTAGTGGGACAGGCCGGAGAAGGAGATGCGCTGGGTAAGCTCATTTCTGAGGCATCTTCTTTTTGCTGAGTGACTGTAACTTCTCGTACTCGGTTAACCACTTGGTTGAGGGTGACACCTCCATAACCTAAACCGGCTAATAAATCATCTACTGATTGGTAGTTGCACTTGTGGGCGACGGTTAGCATGGGATCAGACTTTAATAAGGCTTCAAAGCCATTTTTGCCCAACTCTTTTTCTAACATTTCCCGACCTCTGCCCATATTTTCTTCTCGACGCGATCGCTTAAACCACTGACGGATACGGTTGCGGGCCGTAGGGGTAACGACGAAGTTTAACCAGTCTAAACTGGGATGACAGTTCTTTTGGGTAATAATTTCGACAATATCCCCATTTTGTAAGGGTTGGTCTAAAACAGACCATTTACCATTAATTCTGGCTCCTTTCATCTGGTTGCCTACTTCTGTGTGGATACGATAGGCGAAGTCTACGGCGGTTGCCCCTCTTGCTAGAGCGATTACGTCTCCATTGGGGGTAAATACATAAACATCGTCGTCAAAAAGGTTGTCTTTGAGGTTGTCTACGTATTCTTGGTCGTCTTTGAGGTCATTTTGCCAGTCGAGAAGTTGCCGTAACCAGGTGAATTTTTCGTCTTCATCGGAGAACTGGGCATCATGGGAACCTCCGGTTTCTTTATATTTCCAGTGGGCGGCAATTCCATATTCGGCAATATGGTGCATTTCTAGGGTGCGAATTTGAATTTCTAGGGGGCGGCCATTGAGTCCGACTACGGTTGTGTGCAAGGATTGGTAAAGGTTGGGTTTGGGGAGTCCTATATAGTCCTTAAATCGGCCCGGCATTGGTTTAAAAAGGTCATGAACTACTGCTAGGGAGCGATAACATTCTTCATTGGTTTTGACGATTATTCGTAAGGCTGCGAGGTCATAGATTTCATGAAATCCTTTGTTTTGACGCTGCATTTTGGAATAGATGCCGTAGAGATGTTTGGGTCTTCCTTGTAATTCTTCTACTTGGATATTCATAGTATCCAGTCGCTTTTGCAGCAGTTTTTTAACGGTTTCAATACGGGTTTCGCGATCAATCCGTTTTTCTGAGACGAAGTTTTGAATTTGCCGATAGTCTTCTGGTTCTAGATATTTAAAGGATAAGTCTTCTAATTCCCATTTTACTCGCCAAATTCCTAAACGGTTGGCTAGGGGAGCAAATATTTCTTTGGTTTCGAGGGCAATGCGTCTCTGTTTTTCTGGTCTGAGGGGTTCGAGAGTACGCATATTGTGGAGGCGATCGCTTAATTTGACCACAATGACGCGAATATCTTTGGCCATGGCTAAAAACATTCGTCGAAAGTTTTCGGCCTGTTGTTCGGTTTTGTTGGAAAAGTTAAATTTTGAGAGTTTGGTTACCCCTTCTACTAATAAGGCGACTTCTTGACCAAACGTCTGTTCTATTTCTTCTACGGTGACATCGGTATCTTCTACTACATCGTGGAGGAAACCGGCCGCGATCATGGCTTTGTCTCCTCCTAAGTCTCTTAAAATACTGGCAACGGCTACAGGATGGGCAATATAAGGTTCCCCTGACTTCCGGGTTTGTCCTTCGTGGAGTTGGTAAGCAAAATTAAAGGCGCGACAAATTAAGTCTACGTCGGGGTTCGTTTGGTCTAACTCTAGGGAGAGTAAATAGTCTTTTAACCAGTTGGGAAGGGTTAGTTTTTGAGGTGTCGTGTCAGGAAAAGTAACTGCATTCATAGGAGGATCAAGCTTGAAGTCGAAGGAGGGAGGATGGATAAGGAAACAGGGACTAATGTTGCTTTAAGGCTGATGCTTGTCTGATGGAAAAGTCTAAGGGTTTAAACCGTTAGTTATGCTTAGTTATACCCTGTTTTTACCATCAGTTATACCCCAACTGTTTAAAGAAAGGATATATTTTAATAATTTCAGTTTAAGGACAGATTCAGATTCGTTAAAGTCCCCGAGAAAGTTTAATATTAATTTACAAATTCTAACGCAATATGGTGTCCTATGTTACTGAAATTCTATCATCAGTCTTATCAAGAGCTTTTGGCTAACCTTGTCAAACTGCAAAAACTGGTCATAGCTGAGAATACAGACAGAAACGAGATCAAAATCACTTATGAGCAGGTACAAACTATTTTTGAGCAGCAGATTCTCAGTGTGGGCTTAGATGAATTAGATTGTAACGCAATACCCTTGCTGCGATCAGCACAAACAGAAATTTATAAAAATTTAAGATTACTGGGAACGGAGTTATTATTTCTAACGTCTTCTCGTCGGAAGGAGACGAGTAAAAAAAGGCTTGAGAAGGTACAAGGAAAGGTTAGGGAACTAATTGGTTATTCTCAGGCAATTATTGATCAATTACAGCAATGATATAGCAATTAGTAAAGCCTGATTTAGTATAATCATACAGCAAACTGGTTTTTTTCACATATATTTAAGCGAGATTATGGTAATGATTAGCAAAATTTTTCTGAGTTTGTTTTGGGTAGGATTTATTATTTATGGTTTTTTATTGCCACCTCCTGGCCAACACCACAAAGTGAAACTAATTAAGTAGTTTACTGGGCAAATTATATCAATATTATTAATTTATCAATAATATTTTCATAGTTTCCTCACCCGACAATTATAATTAAGTAGTTTGGTGAGTAAAGTCAATAATTTGTCTTGATATTTAGATAGTATTTTCATACTTTGCCCACCCTACAATGTTTTATTTTGTCAAAGTAATCTCTATCAAAAATGAAATATATTAATAAGATTATAAAGGGTGATTGTGTAGAAATATTGCAAGAATTACCCTATAAAAGTATTGATTTAATTATTCTTGATCCTCCTTATTGGAAAGTTGTACAACAAAAATGGGATTATCAATGGCGTACTGAAGAAGATTATCAAAAATGGTGTTTACAATGGCTGAACGAAATTGCTAGAGTGATAAAATTATCAGGTAGTTTATATTTATTTGGTTACTTAAGAAACTTATTTTATTTATATGAACCGATTATTAATTTAGGGTTTAATTTTCGACAACAAATTATCATAGATAAGGGAATCAAAGCCATTGGAGGACGTGCTACTAAAAATTATAAAATGTTCCCTAATGTGACAGAAAGTTTATTGTTTTTTATCTATGATAGTCGTCCCTTTATTAAACAATTTCTTAAACAAAGACAAAAACAATTAGGATTAACTGCACTAGAAATCAACAAAAGATTGGGTGTTAAATCTAATGGTGGGGGGATGTGGTCACTATATACAGGTAATAATATTTTAGCTCAAGTTCCCACTAGAGAAATGTGGAAAAAATTAGAAACTGTCTTAGACTTTAATTATCCTTATGAAGACATTTCAGCTACATTTAATATAGAAATGGGAGTAACTGATGTTTGGAATGATATCGATTTTTATGAAGAAAAAAGATTACATCCTACCCAAAAACCTGTTAAATTAATAGAGAGAATTATTAGAGCAAGTAGTAATGAAAATATGATAGTTTTAGATCCTTTTATGGGTTCAGGTTCAACTGCGATCGCTTGTTTAAATCTTGAGCGTTATTATATTGGAATTGAAAAAGAAGATAAATATATTGAGAAAATAACTTCAAGAATAGAACAACATCAATCTAATATTATTAATAATGATCAACAAGGAATAAAGACTAAAGATGGATATAATCAGCTTTAGTTAGATTTGGCTATTTAATTTATTCATATTATTAAGCGTCTTGAAGCCAAACAATGGCTGAAGCTAGTCTTCAATCGTTAATTTTAATCTAACTAATCTTAGTAAACCCATATTTTGATTTTTAGATTAAATCTTTATTTAAAATTAATTTTTCTGAACAAATCTTAACCTTTAATGCAACTACTAAAAACTGTTCTCTATTGAACAGAATTAATAACTAATAACTGATAAATATCTAGTCTTGATCACGAATAATCCTAACCTGAAATTCATCTAAAGTTATGAGGGAATCTCCCTATCCTTGATTTAGATTAGTAGTAGCCTCAGCAAGTTCCCCTATTAATACTGTAAATTTTTGACTTTTATTATGACCAGTGTAGAAATTCCTGTAATTCCTGAACAGAGCCTTGATCGTGACTGTACCACTCTTTCACGGCACGTATTACAACAACTTCAAAGTTTTTCAGCCGAAGCGCAGGATCTCAGTGCGATTATGACTCGCATTGCCTTAGCTGGCAAACTGATCTCCCGTCGTCTCAGTCGGGCCGGTTTAATGGCAGATGTTTTAGGATTTACAGGAGAAACCAATGTGCAAGGAGAGTCTGTCAAAAAGATGGATGTCTATGCCAATGATGTTTTTATCTCTGTATTTAAACAAAGTGGGTTAGTTTGTCGTTTGGCTTCTGAGGAGATGGACAAACCCTATTATATTCCTGAAAATTGCCCGATTGGTCGTTATACATTGCTTTATGACCCTATTGACGGTTCATCCAATGTGGATATTAACTTAAATGTGGGATCAATTTTTGCCATTCGTCAACAAACTGGGGACGACTTGGACAAGGAAGGCAGTGATTTATTACAAGATGGACGAGGACAACTGGCGGCAGGTTATATTGTTTATGGACCTTCCACTATGTTGGTCTATACTATGGGTCATGGGGTTCATTCTTTTATTCTTGACCCCAGTTTAGGAGAGTTCATTCTAGCCCAAGAAAATATAAAAATTCCCGACCACGGTCCTGTTTATAGTACCAACGAGGGTAACTTCTGGCAGTGGGATGAAGCTATTAGAGACTATACCCGTTATGTTCATCGTCATGAAGGGTATACAGCGCGCTATAGTGGGGCCTTGGTGGGAGATATTCACCGTATTTTGATGCAGGGGGGCGTATTTTTATACCCTGGAACCGTGAAAAAACCTGAAGGAAAATTACGTATCTTATATGAAACTGCCCCGTTAGCTTTTTTGATCGAACAAGCAGGAGGAAAAGCTAGTGATGGACTTAAACCCATATTAGATGTTGTTCCCAATAAACTCCATGCTAGAAGTCCTTTGGTTATTGGCTCTAAGGAAGATGTTAGTTTAGTTGAGTCTTTTATCCAAGATCATCAACGTCGAGGTAATAGTTAGCTGATCTGATAATGGGCATAATAATATTATGTCCCTACAAAAATAATGCCTAAACATATTCTTGTGACGGGGCCGAGTCGTTCGGGTAAAAGCGAATGGGCCGAAACTTTGGCCGACAAAGTTAATAAACCAGTGATTTATGTGGCCACGGCCCAAGAAAACCCGGATGATTCTGAGTGGCAACAGCGTCTTGAAAAACACCGTCTCCGTCGTCCTTCTCATTGGCAAACTCTATCTGTTCCCCATGATCTTTCCATAACCATTGAACAGGCAAAACCACCAAGTTGTTTATTGGTTGATTCTTTGGGAACTTGGGTAGCTAATGAGTTGGAAGAAGATGAGGAGAGTTGGGACGCGATCGCCTCACAATTATTAACCACTGTTAAAAAAGCTTCAGTAGACATCATTTTTGTAGCCGAGGAAACGGGTTGGGGGGTGGTTCCGGCTTATCCTATGGGAAGATTATTCCGCGATCGCTTGGGACATTTGACCCGTCAACTAGGAGCGATCGTAGATACCACTTATTTAGTAACAGGGGGTCATGTTCTCAATTTAAGTTTATTGGGAGAACCTTTAAGATAAAACAACACATTAAGTTTATTTTCAATCGTAATAAATAAACAAATACTCTAGATACAATCAAAATATGATCTGGTTGTGGAGATAAATTAATCCTTATTCATCGTTAAGATAAGAGCTAAAACCATAGCTTGATCATGAGAAATACTCAAAAGATATAAATCATATCTTTTTCTACAAGTCCTATAGTGCAAGTATCAGGAGGTTACTATGGACATGGTTAAAATAGATAAAGAAGATGTTACATCCAACAGTAATTTATGGCAAAAATTATTAACAGGTTGGGATTGGCAAAAGGTTTTTTTAGCAATTTTGACTGCTATTATCGGTTTGTACCAGTTTCGATTGCAACATCAACTTACCTATCAGGTTGAACAAGATAAGCTAGTTGGTCAAATGTTAGAAAGAGTAGACAAATATTTGAGCATGAATTCTGAATTAGAAGACCATGAAAAAGCGAGGATTTTAATTTCATTAACCAAAATAGTAACTGATTCTCATCTTGAAGAGAATAGAGGACTTAATACAGAAGAGCAGAAAAATCGTCTCAGATTCATACCTTTTTATGTTGCTCTTTTGTCAGAAGATGAAGATACGCTAGTCACTATTAGTTCTCAAGATGATAACGAATTAAATTTGTGGATTGAATTTGCAAAACAGACCTCTAATACTGATATTAAACTCACTGCAGCTAGAGCTTTAGAAAAAATTTTCTATCTAAGCGGAGATGGAGAAAATGACATCGACCGCGCAAAGATGATTAATCATCTTTTGGCACTAACAACTGATTGGCAAATTCAGGATTATACTGGAAAATCAAATGAAGAATTTAGGCAGTTCAATAAGGAGCTTAATGAGATCATCACTAATATGGTGAATAATATTACTAAGGAAGAGATTGAAGGTAATGAGCAACTGACACAAGCGGTTAAAAACGTAAAAAATAAGTATGACGAACTAATAGTCGCAAAACAGCCAACCTTAGAAGAAATTGCTCAAGAAGGTGGTCAGGAGCAACCAAAAGATCAAGTTAAAGTACCGGAGATAATTCAGCAAATTTCTGATAATTTTTCCGAAAAATCTGGCGAAGAATCTGAGAGTCCATCTCCAAAAGAGAAAAATCAAATAAGCTCTCTGATCGATGACCTCAAAAATAACCATACTGCCACTCGGCGTTCAGCGAGAAGTAAACTTAGTGCTTTCGGACAAAAGGCAGTTGCTCAACTACTGACTGCTTTAAAAGAGGAAAATGATATCTATCGTATTCGTTTAGGAGTAGTTACTGCTTTACTTTTGATGAAGCAACCTGTTGAAATTCCTCTTGAAGATGTTGGTGAGATTACTAAGTTACTAGGAGACAATGACATCAGTATTAGGATCAACACTGCTAACTTTTTAATCAAGTTGAGTGATCCCAAGACTCGAGAAGATGTTGTTAAAAATTTGCTCAAGAATCTTAATAATCCGACGAATGATGATCACGGGTATAATTCAGTTGTTGTCTTAGGGGAATTAAAATCGCAAGTATCAAAACCTCTTCAAGCAACAATTGAACAGAATCTAAGAAGCGCAAAAGAAAACTTAAGCAAGAATAAATCTTCTTGGCCAAAGACTATCAAACAAATCGACAAATACTTATAGTTAGTAGGTTAGGCAAGAAAGGATATTTCTAAGATAAATGAAAATATTTCCAGCCCTTGCCTACCATTGTATTTATGTTGTTAATGCTGATCACTGTTCGCGGTTTCTTCAATAAGAAGACCAGTTCCTTCACAGAATACACAAGTTTCTTCTCTTTGGACTTCTCCACTACAATCTCTGATTTTGATGTATCCTTTTCCTTCACAATGATGGCACTCTTTTTGTTGTTTCATGATTTTTTGAAATTAGCTTAGTTTTAACTATTTTATAAGATATTTTAATAGATTGGGTGCATTACATTGAATTAATGCACCCTAAAAAAGATGTATTTCCCTAGAATCAAGGACTCCCATTTTTTGTGATTTTTGCCATAACAGAGTGTCATGCACTCTAAAAAATAGGCTATCGCACTATATTAACGCCTTGACATGAGTAATAATTGAATTAACTGAAGCACTGAATATAAGGTGGTAGCTACATAAGTTAATGCGGCTGCGTTTAACACTTTACGCGCTCCCTGGTTTTCCTCACCTTGCAAAATACCAAATTTATCAATTAATTTTAAGGCTCTTCTAGAAGCATCAAATTCAACAGGAAGGGTAACAAGATGAAAAATAATTACACCTAAAAATAAGGCAATACCGAGAATAATCAGTTTTATTTATACTTTGGTGGCAATCATTTCTGAGGTTGAATTAGGATTAATTGGTTCAAAGTATAGTATCATAAATTGGTCAGCACTGAGTCCAAGAGATTCGTAAGTTCGTCCGTTGCGATCGCTAAATTCAACCTCATAAGCTGTTCCATTAGCTAAAATATCAACAACCGTGCCGACTTGACCTTTAAAGAGTTTATCTTCAGGAAGATCAACAGTTAAGGCAACCACATCAAGCAACTTCACTTTATCAGTTTTCATTGTATTTGACCTCCAAAAAATCAAAGGGGATAGCAAGTAGTTAATCTCGGAATTTTAGAATGATTTTCGATAATCCAACCTGTTCTAATTATTGCACTTTTATTTTGCCATTTCAGTGTAAAATCTATGGTGTAACGTTGACCATATTTATCCTTTCTTCCTAATTTAGCTTCATGGGTTTTGATTGCCTTGAAAATAATTTGACGTAATTCTTCAGCATTATCAGTGTTCATCCCTAAAATTGACGAAAATAAACGAGCTTTATGCTTCCCATCATCATGATCGGGATTAAGACAGTAATCACGCAGTTTACGAATATCAACCTTAGCATTATCAACATAAGGCAGTAGATTAACGATAATAGTCTTCTCCTTACTAATTTTATCAGCCTATTAAGATACTAAAAGCTCTTGAATGGTTTTTTCTGACATAGATCGACGAAAATCTAAAATTTCAATTAACACTAACTTATCATCTTGAGAATAATGTAAAATTGTGTTCTCTTCTTGTTCAGCATAAGCAATAGAATCATTAGATAGTTCAATTAGTAAAACATCTACTTCTTTACTATAGGTGATTTTTTTCATAGCGGTTTCTCCTAGCAGGATAAAGAGTAATGATTAGGATAAATGCGTTAAATTGTCTATAGACAACCCTGATTACTAAATTATCGTTAAAGGGTTTTTCAGCAATTATTTTAGAATCTTGTTGAGTTTCTATTTTATCAGGATTAGTAATAATTTCAAGAACAAATTGTTTGCTAATTGTCATTCCATGACGAGCTAATATATCTATTTTATCTTGAGAGTGTTTACTAAAACGAATCTCTTTCATTATTTTTTGAAATCAATTAACTTTAATTATCTTATAACCAATTTTAATAGATTGGGTGCATTACATTTCATTAATGCACCCTACAAAAAGGCGATCTATCATCACGCCATTAAGCTGTTCAGATGCTTTTCATATAAGTCCAGTTTACCAATAAAGTCATGATGATACGGAAGGTTATTAAAGCTGCTCATCATTCGCTGATTGGCAAGTAATATAGCGTTTTCTACTGCTTTTTCACACGAATCACCAACATTCAAGGGTATTTCCGGACTTTTATTAAGAAGGGTCTTAGTTTCTTTCTCTAGTTTGTCAATATTAAAAAGAGGAAATTTGTTGTGTATAACTTTCAGAATGTCCTGAAACCTTTTTAACTCTTTTTCCATGACCTTATTTAAGGCAGCGATGGTATCTAATTTCCCATCAATTTGTAGAAAAACTATAGGAGTTCCAAGAGCATTAGCAAATGCAATCTCGGAAAGTGTACCACGTCCTCCATGTATCGCAATTACCACATCTGGGACGCAGCCATTAATGAAATTTCGCTCGCTTCCCCAAGTAGTTTTAATTAATAAATGTTTATAAGGAGGGTTAGAATCCTCATTAAAACAAACATCGAATTTTGGATTACGTTTTAAAACGCTAATAAGTCTAGCGGGATGATCCTTAGTAGACTGTTCTTTGGCACCGTTCATAGCAGCGTTTCTAATAGGTGGCAGGCGATCTGAGTCAGGTTCTCCCCCCGTTAATATAATTTGTCTTGCTTTTGTTATTTCTTTCCCCACGTTGTGTGCCAAATCAATAATATGTGCAGCTTTTTCCGGACCCATCTGCCTAATCGCATTAGTAGATCCAACAACTCCGATGATACTTATTCCATTTCTCATGGTGATTAGCCTCCACAAGATTCTCTTGATCCTATTCTACTAAAGATAAAATATAAATTTCTTTTATCTTTACAGTAATTAATTAATCAGGTGGACTAAAAAAGCCCACCCTAAACTAACAATTAAACTTTCTCTCTCAACTTATCTAAAACACTGGGATCAACTACAGTAGACTTATCACCAACAATGTCTTGATCGGCTGCTATTTGACGTAAGAAACGTCGTACAATTTTACCCGATCGCGTTTTGGGAAGTGCTTCAGCAAACTGAATAGTACCCGGACGGGCGATCGCACCTATCTCGCTAACAACGTGCTGCTTTAACTCCTTATTTAACTCATTACTGGGACTGTAATGATTTTCCAGGGTAACAAAAGCATAAATATCTTCCCCTTTGATCTCATGGGGAACCCCAACCACCGACGCTTCAGCAACCGCAGGATGAGACACTAAAGCAGACTCTAATTCCATCGAACCCAAACGGTGTCCGGAGACATTCATCACGTCATCTACCCGGCCCATAATCCAAAAATAGCCTTTTTCGTCCCGACGCGCGCTATCACCGGCGAAATACACTGGTTTGCCATCAACTTCGGGAATGGGGTCCCAATAGGTTTTCTGGAAGCGTTCGGGGTTATTATAGACGGTGCGTAACATACTGGGCCAAGGATGCTTAATAACTAAATATCCTCCGGTGTTATCGGGTACTGCATTACCGTTTTGATCCACCACATCCGCTATAATGCCAGGGAAAGGACGAGTAGCTGAGCCAGGTTTGGTGGGTGTTGCGCCAGGCAAGGGGGTAATCATCACTCCTCCTGTTTCTGTTTGCCACCAAGTATCCACAATCGGGCATTTTTCCCCACCAATAACGCGGTGATACCACATCCAAGCTTCTGGGTTGATGGGTTCTCCCACTGTTCCTAAGAGACGTAAAGAGGAGAGATCCCTTGCTTGTGGTAACTCTTCTCCCATTTTGATGAAAGCACGAATGGCAGTGGGTGCGGTATAAAAGACGTTGACTCCGTATTTTTCCACTACATCCCAGAAACAACCGGGGTTAGAGGGACGGGGAACTCCTTCGTACATTAAGGAGGTGGCACCATTGGACAAGGGACCATAGACAATATAACTGTGTCCTGTGATCCAACCGACATCGGCAGTACACCAGTAAACATCGTTGTCTTTGAGGTCAAAGATCCATTTTGTGGTGATATGGGTGTAAAGGTTATAACCGCCGGTGGTGTGGACAACACCTTTGGGTTTCCCTGTACTGCCACTGGTATAGAGGATGAAGAGGGGATCTTCGCTATCCATTACTTCTGCATCGCACTTAGGGGAGGCATCTTTTTGTAAGTCGTGCCACCAATAGTCACGGCCTGAACGCATTGAAATGTCTTGTTTGGTCCGTTGTACTACGATCACTTTTTGGACGCTAGAAGCTCCATTTTCTAGGGCTTTATCTACTTCTATTTTCAGGGGAACGATCTTATCTTTGCGAAAACCTCCATCAGCAGTGACTACTACTTTGGCCTCTGCATCTTCTAGGCGATCTCGTAATGCTTCGGCACTAAAACCACCAAAAATGACGCTATGGGGCGCACCTATGCGAGTACAGGCTAACATAGCGATGGCTGCTTCGGGTATCATGGGCATATATATACCCACGCGATCGCCTTTTTCTACTCCCATGTCTTTGAGGACGTTAGCAAACTGACAAACTTCTCGATGGAGTTCCCCATAAGTTAGGGTGCGAGAGTCTCCGGGTTCCCCTTCCCAGATAATCGCTGCTTTGTTGCGTCGCCAAGTGGTAAGATGGCGATCGAGGCAGTTATAGGACATATTGATTTTGCCGTTGACAAACCATTTGGCAAAGGGTGGTTTCCAGTCTAGGACTTGATCCCATTTTTGAAACCAATGTAATTCTTGTTCTGCTAGTTCTGCCCAAAAGGTTTGGGGGTCACTTTTGGCTTTTTCGTATAGTTGCTCATAGTCTTGAAGACTTTTGATATGTGCGTTGTTGGAAAAGTCGGCAGCAGGAGGAAATACTCGGTCTTCATGTAAGATCGATTCAACGGTGTTTTTTTCAGAGGATGCGACCATAATATACACCTCAACAAAGGTTCATGTAATCTTTATAATTGTAAGTCGGAAGTGATTACTAGAAAAGGTTTTCAGGGATTTACAAAAATTAATAAAAAAATCTACTTTTTTATCTGACTCTTTAGGTTAAACAGGCAAAAATTCTACTTTTAATTTACCTGTTTTGGTTACTTTAAGTTAAACTTTTGGCTATTGGTTTATCTTTTTTTGCTTTTTGTCTATTTTGGATTATTATCTATTTTTCATTTGAGATTTCCATTGTTAATTTTGATGTTATTTTGATTAATTTGATTGACATTTTATTAAAATTCTTATATATATTTTAGCAAACAACGAAGTCGAGAAACGATGGAGTATTGAATATGGTTTCATCAAAAAACCAAGAGGTATCATATCCAGAAAAGGTTATTGTTGTTTGTCCAAACTGCTCTCAAAAATTACGCGTTCCAGTCAATCTAGGAAAGTTAAGAGTTAGATGTCCAAAATGCAAGCATGATTGGTTCTGGTCTTCTAATACAAACATTTCAAATCAGATTGAACGCATCAAAGAAAAGATTGCTCGAGCAAGACAACTTCATCTTGCTGAAAATAAAGCCTATCCAGAATTTTACAAAAATACACGTATCCTTACTTTTCAGCCTCCTCTTAGTGCCTCGGAAATTGATTTATGGGAAACTAAATATAATGTTTTTCTTCCAGAAGAGTACCGAAGTTTTCTTGAACAAATCGGTAATGGAGGTGAATTTTATGACGAGATACTATCATTAAAAAGATGGGCTGTGGGTGTAGATTTGGATGATAAAGACCAAGAACTTAAGACTCCAAGTCAACCTTGTCTGTTGCTTGAGAAGTATGAAAGTGATGAGATGTGGGAACAATGGCTGATAGAGAATATTGGTGAAGATTGGGCAGAGAAGTATTATCAAAGCCTGTGGTCACCGCACCTCGGAATGATCACTATTGCTGCTGAGCAATGTGGAGCATTAACTTATTTAGTTCTCAATGGACCCTTAAGAGGACGTATCTGTTGGTTTTTAGACTACTTTTCAGCACCTACTTTTGAATCAGCAGCAACATTTTTAGATTGGTTTGAGACATTATTGGATAAAGACTTAAATCGATTGGAAAGTAGAAATCACTAATCTGATAACATATTACCATTAGCCATTAAACGATTAAAGGTAAATCATGGGTAAGGTTTGGGAACTAGATTTTTATTCACGACCAATTTTAGACGAAAATAAGAAGAAACAATGGGAAGTCTTGATCTGTGAAACCCAGACAGATAGTCAAGGATCGTTAGAAAAAGGGTTTCGTTATTCTCAGTTTTGTCCCCCCAGTACAGTAAACTCTATATGGTTACGGGAAGCATTAGAAACCGCTATGGAGAAAGCAGGAGAAACCCCCAGTAAAATTCGCTTTTTCCGTCGTCAGATGAATAATATGATTGTTAAAGCTTGTGGAGATGCCGGTTTGGTGGCTACTCCCAGTCGTCGCACCTATACCCTAAACCATTGGCTTAAGCAACGTCAACAAGACTTTTATCCCAGTCAAGAAGGTTATAATGAAACGGCAGCAGCAGCTAACGCATCTGTGGCTTATCCCGAACTAAGTGCGATCGCTTTACCAGATGCAGTTAGGGGCGATCGATCTGATAAATGGGCGTTTGTTAGTCTGGAAGCATCGGCCTTTGATGAGATGAAAGAATGGGATATACGCTTTGGAGAGGAGTTTCCCCTCGCTTTAGCTGATATTTCCCCTGATACGAAAATTCCTGGGTTTATCATCTTTTCTCAACGTTCCCTACCTTTAGCTGGTTGGATGTCTGGGTTAGAGTTAGTTGCACTCAAGTTTCAGTCTAAACCTCTGCCTATTCTTTGTCTGGAAACTGGTTTAAGCGATAGTTGGATTTTAGCAAATTTAACCGATAAAAGCAGTGTCGCAGAAGGGAAAGGGTTTGAAGACACCAAAAATAAGGCTAAAGGGGTTCATTTTTTCGCTATTCAGTCTAGTCCCGATGTAGAAACATTTAGCGGTTTTTGGTTACTTAAAGATGATTAATAAATATGAGTTCGGAGTTCGGAGTTCGGAGTTCGGAGTTATGATTTTAGAAACAAAGTCAAAAGAACTTGAGACTCCTAGTTTTTGCTACTTAATCTATTAATTGTCTTATATCAGACTCAAGTTAATAAAATGGCCTTTAGAATGGGAGGAAAATAGCGACTTTTAAAATACTCACCATGAATATGTCTTCTACTATAGCCAGCGATCACTGCATGATTCCAGTGATAAAAACCCCTGAAGATTATCTTGTTTTTCGCATCACCCCCGACGATACCAACCGTTTAGCCATTGTTTTTGATAGCAGTATGGCCGATGATTCTTTGACGGTGTGTGTGGAAATATTCGATCCGGGGGGAAGTACCCCTACCCATCGTCATAACTTCGCTGTAGAAATGTTTTTTATCCTCAAAGGAGAAGGGTTAGCGGTTTGTGATGGTAAGGATATTCCTTTACATCCAGGGGATAGTTTATTAGTCCGTCCCACGGGTATTCATGAAATTAGAAATATTGGCAAAGATCGCTTATATGCTTTATGTTTCATGGTTCCTAACGAAGATTTTTCCGAATTAATTCGTAATGGAGTTAGAGAAAGTTTCGACGAAGAAGACTTACAAGTTTTACGAGGAGTGAGTTATTGAAGTCAAGTTTTGCTAATATCGTTATGGTTAAACATAAGGAAAAGGTGAACTTTGAATGAACCCGCAAAAGCAATACAATCAAATACCCGTAAAGAATTGCGCCAATTAGTCTGCAACCAATTAGCCTTATTATTAGAACAGGGTAATTTGCAAGGGGCCAAAGCTCTGTTGGTTCCAGTCCAACCGGTGGATATTGCCGAGGCCATCGAAGGTTTACCCAAGTCTATGCAGGTGATCGCCTTTCGGTTATTGGTGAAAGAAGAAGCGATTGCAGTCTATGAAAATTTGGATTCTACGGTTCAACAATCTTTGGTGGAACAGTTTAAACAACAAGAAGTTAGGGATATTGTAGAGGAAATGTCCCCGGATGATCGGGCCCGTTTATTCGATGAGTTACCGGCAAAAGTTGTACGTCGTTTACTCGAACAATTAAGTACCGAAGAACGAAAAACCACTGCGTTATTATTAGGTTATGAGGAAGATACTGCCGGTCGCATCATGACTCCGGAATATATTTCCCTCAAACAAAGTTTAACTGTTGCCCAAACTTTAGAAAGAATTAGAAGTTTAGCTACTGCCTCAGAAATTGTTTATTATCTTTATGTAACCGATGGTTTTCGCCGTTTGGTAGGGATTGTCTCTTTGCGAGATTTGGTTTTATCTTCCCCAGAAATAACTTTAGAAGAAATCATGACCAAAGAGATAGTTTCTGTCAATACCAAAGATGATCAAGAAGAAGTGGCCCGGGTGATCCAACGTTATGACTTATTAGCGGTTCCTGTGGTGGACAATGAACAAAGATTAGTGGGGGTTGTGACGGTTGATGATGTTATTGATATCTTGGAACAGGAAGCTACGGAAGACATATATGCGTTGGGTGGGGTTCAGTCCGATGGGGATAACTATTTTCAAACTAATTTAATTACTGTGGCCCGTAAACGGGTGATGTGGTTACTGGTTCTCTTGTTAACTAATACTGTTACGGGAACTATTATTAAATCTCAAGTGGGTTTACTGGAACAAATGGCTATCCTGACGGCGTTTATTCCCCTTCTGACGGGTACGGGGGGCAATGTTGGGGCCCAGTCTTCTACTGTGGTTATTCGCGGTTTAAACACGGATGATATCAAGGATCTCGGCGCTGGACAGGTTATTTTAAGGGAGTTGATGGCCGGGGCCTTATTAGGGGTTGCATTGGGTTTATTAGCTACGGTTTGGGCCTATGGGTTGCAAGGTAACTGGTTAGTTTCTATTTCTGTGGGTATTAGTTTAGTGGCGATCGCTATTTTAGCGTCGGTTGCTGGTTCAGCGTTACCTTTTGTATTTCGGTCTTTTGGTCTCGATCCGGCGTTAATGTCGGCCCCTTTTATTACCACAGCAGTTGATGTGATTGGGGTATTAATTTATTTTTCTATTGCAAAGATGGTTTTAGGACTTTAGGTGTTAACTTTTCATTTTTAGCAGTTTAAATAATTAGCAATTTTTTCAATTATATACAAACTAGCTATTGAGTTTCCTTGTTGGTCTAAAGGTGGACTATAACAAGCGATCGCTCCTTGTTTTGGTACTATAGATAATATAGCACCACTTACTCCTGATTTACTAGGAAATACGATTTTTTTTGCAAAGTTTTCTGATGCTTCATAGAGTCCACAAGTGTTCATAATATTAGTAACAATTGAAGAATTTTGTTGGTTAATATTCGGAGAATCAACTAATAATAATCCTAGTTTAGCTAAGTCAGTAATTGTTCCTGAAAGACAACAAATTTTATTATAAGTATCTAGGGTTATTTCTGGATCTTTTATATGGTTTCTCTTGATTAATTCATCAATAATTGCCTGATTACGAGGGTTAGGTACAGATTGAACTGATTTTAACATCAATTCGTCTAAAAATAAATGACATTGACTTAGTTTATTTAACCACTGTTGTAAATTTTTATATCTTTTATTAGCATCTTTTCCAGGTAGTAAAGACGCTAAGGTTAAGGCTCCACTATTGATCATGGGATTACGAGGAAAACCTTGATCTAATTGTAATTGTTCTAGAGAATTAAAGGGATAATTAGATGGTTTAGAACCCACTTTTTGAAATATAATTTTCTCTCCTAATTCTGATAATAAATACAACAATAAAAAAGGTTTAATGATACTCATCAAGGAAAAACTAATCTGACTATCTCCTTGGATCAAAATATTATTATTTTTAGTGACAATACAAACAGTTAATAAACTTGCATCAGTTTGCTTTAACAGGGGAATATAATCGGGTAATTTACCCTTTTTTGCTTGTTGAGAAGCTTCTAGTATCCAGTTAGATAATTGTTCTGATGATAGATGAGATAATTGTTTCATTTCACTCCTACTAAATCATAATTTACTATATTTACGTGATTTTTATATTGTAGAGACGTTTCATAAAACCTGTCTACACAAAAAAATATACAAATATTATTTTATCTTATCTATAAATTAAAAATTTTACTTAATCTTTCACGAATCCAAACAACAGGATTTTTAAGAGATTCATCATCAATTAAACCCATTTC
The DNA here is from genome assembly GCF_030064895.1 of Crocosphaera sp. Classification (GTDB taxonomy): domain Bacteria; phylum Cyanobacteriota; class Cyanobacteriia; order Cyanobacteriales; family Microcystaceae; genus Crocosphaera. Next base: position 18,423 of record NZ_JASJEB010000111.1, read on the forward strand.
TTTCAAACTATTTTGATATTCGTCTAAAGTTTCTTGACGTTTTGCTAATTCTGTGGCGATTTCTTTTGCTAAATAAGGATATTGATTGAGAAGCTTTTCAAAACAAGTTTTTCCTAGTAAAAATAAATGAGTATCTTCTGCTGCAATCATAGTGGTAGGATAAGGAATTTCTAATAATAAAGGTAACTCTCCGAAATACTGTCCTTGATTAAAAGTAAACAGAAGACGACTCACTTTTGTTGTTTCATAAATAGCTTGTATTTGTCCTGATAAAACAATACAAAAATGACTATCATATTCTCCTTTCTGAATAAAAATTTCACCTTTGTTGAGATGACGACGACTACCGACTTCAATTAATTGTCTTAATTCTAGTTCGTTTAAGTGTTGAAAACAGGTAAAACTTTTTAAGGAATCTTTCAAGGTTATATGAGGAGAAAAATTTTGTTCATTTGAGACTGTTTTTAAATTATTTGACGGGAAAGATTCAATATTGTTTAACCATAATTCTCGTTGAGGGAAAGGGATGGAAATACCACCTTGACGAAATTTATATTCAATAATAAAGTTCAGAGAACTTTTGATAAATTGACGATTTTCAATATTAGCAACCCAAACCCATAATTCAAAAATTAAAGCATTATCTCCATACTCAACAAATACAACTTTTGGAGACGGATAACTTAATACTTCTTGTTCTAAAAAAGCTGATTCTAATAATAATTCGGTTACTAATAATAAGTCACTATTATAAGCAACACCGATGGATATTTCTATTCTTCCCTGACAATTTTCATAGTTCCAATTTTCTACTGGTTGACTGGTTAAATCTGTATTAGGAATTACTAATTGTGATCCTTGAAATGTCTTAATAACTGTTGACCTTAAAGATATTTCTTGAATGTATCCTAAGTGACCTTGAAATTCAATTAAATCTCCAACTTTTAACTTACTTTCTCCTAATAAAGTTAACCCACTAACTAGATTTCTAGTAATTTCTTGTAACCCAAAACCAATACCAACACCCAACCCTCCCACAACCACAGCAAAAGACGCTAAATCTAATCCTAAACCTTGTAAAACAATAATATATCCTAATGTCCCTAAACCTAAGCTACTGAGAGTTCCAATTACTTCTCTTGTTCCTTCATCAATTCTAAATAAAACCAATAAATAATTTCTTAAAAATCTTTTAAATCCTCTAGCAAGAATACTGACAAAAATTAACAGCATTATCGCTTTTAGTATCCATAAAATAGAAATTTCTTCTCCCCCTATATTAAACAGAGGAGTAGAAAATGTTTCATTAAACCATTGTTTTATAAGCAACCAGTAAGTAGACATTTTTAGTTAGGATATAAGGTAGGAATTGCCGCAGGTTTAAAACGATTATAGGTATTTACTAATTCACTAACTGCTGATTTATCTAACCAGTAAATGGGATAATTTTCATCACTAATCTTCTGCCAATAACTAGGTTGTAAATATATGTCATAATCATTATTATCAGCAAGATAAGATTGAAAGAAAGCAACAGATTTTGTATTATTATAAGTAGTAAATAAATTATCATCTACATTTTTAAAATCAACCAAAAGATTAATTAAATTATTGATTTGATTATTTTGTTCAGGAGGGTTTAAAAAATGTGCCTGACCTTCCATCACAAATAAATATTTATCTTCACTTTTTACCCAAGCAAAAGTTCTAATTTGTTCAATAATAGGAGGAGTTGCCGGGTCATTTGTTCCTGCACTAATGATAATCGGAATATCAATTTTACTCAATCCTTGAGAACCAAAAATAACACTATTAACAGGATTTATAATAGCGATCGCAGCTACTCTTGGATCTCGAAAATTGTAGTCTTGTCTGGGTAGATCTAAAGTTTGACATTGTAATAACATAGATAAATTTGCTTCCCAAACTTGGCGATCGCAATAGTTTTTAATATTCTCAAAATCCCAGGTTGCACCGGCAACAGACAAAGCAGTATAACCCCCAAAAGAATGACCAATAACCCCCACTTTATCCAGATTCAATCTATTATCAAACTCTTGTTTATTTCTTCTTTCCAACTCATCTAAAACATAGGTAATATCTAAAGGTCGATTTATAAATTCTTGTAGATCGTATAATTCACGAGAATAACTATTAAGCATATTTTCTAACTGTTCTTGATCACTCCCAATATGTTGAGGAATGGCAACTAAAAAACCATAGGATGCTAATTGTTTTCCTAATGAACTAAAATCATTAGGATGGGAAGCTAAACCATGAGAAACGATAATAACTGGTATTTTTCCCTGTTGCCAATTTTCAGGTTGATAGAGATGTAAATCAAAAGTTCGCTGACGACTTTGATCAGTTAATTTAATAATTTGAACTGGACTAACTCCATATTCTCCCTGCTTTCTAATATCGGGTATATTGGTGTAATCTATATTTGATTGACTGATTTTTTTATTAGACAGTTCTGAAGCATTTTTCGTTAAAGAATTAGTTGCTAAAACTAAACGCTGCTGATAATCTAAAGTTTTTTGTATTTCCTCTAAATTTATCTGAATATCAGTAGCCAAATAGCCTAAAATATTCATCAAACTAAAGCCTTTTTCTTTGTCTAAAGCAGCTTGAATTAATGCACCTCTCAATATATATTTTCCATTTCTTCCTCCAGGAAGAGAAACTAAAATACCCAGTCTTTCTAAAAGTATTTCTCCCGTAGGAGTATTAAGAAATTTAGATAATTGAACTCCATCAATAGGATATTGACTGACTAATACTTTTCGTAAATTTTCTTTTTGTTTATCGTCTAAACCCGCAGTTTGAAAATAAAAGTCTAACTCTTGATTAACAACTCCTTCATCAGCAAACTGTTCCAAAGAATTAACTTCAAGGGTTAGTCTTAAAGATTGCCAAAGAATATTAATTCTTTCTGCTGCAAAACTAGGTGTAGTAAAACACAAAAAAGAGAGACTAACTAATAAAAAATTCTGCCATTTTTTAGTAAAATTAAACATAAAAATAAAACCATTCCTATACAATTTATTTCTTTAAACCCCGTAGTTAACTATGGGGTCTTATAAAAGACGTTATCAAATTTTATATTTAATAACGGATAAAAATTTTGCAGTTAGAGTATATCCGATTCTATAACATTTTTAGAAAAACTTTGATAAGCTTCCCCAACTTTTTTGGCAACCGAATCAGGAAATACATGAAAAGCATCCCCTTTCAAAGCTTCTAAAAGTGCTTCTGCAACCAAAATAGGCGGTTCTGCAATTTCAGTCAAATTAATAACATCAACCATATCTGTAGCAATAGGACCAGGATGAATACTTAACACTCTAGTTCCCTGTTTATCAAGTGATTCTTTGAGGGATTGAGTAATAGAATAAGAAGCTGCTTTTGAAGCACAATAACCTGCAAAATCAGCATATCCTTTCATAGAAGCAATAGAATTAAGCTGACAAAACACACCACCACCATTCATTTTGAGAATAGGAGCAAATGCTTTAGCCATTGTAATAAGACCATAAACATTAGTTTTCATGTGAAATTCTAAAGAATCAATGATCTTTTCTGTTAACACTTCTTCTGCTTTTAAAACACCAGCATTATTGATGACAATGTTAACATCTTTGGCAATTTTTGCAGCCTCATAAATAGACGTACTATCCATTACATCAATCATCAAAGGAACCACTTTTTCCCCATATTTATCGACCAACGATTTAACAGTATCAATTTTACGAACAGCAGCATAAACTTTGGCTGCACCATGTTCTATAAAAGATTCCAAGACAACTTTACCAATGCCTCGATTAGCACCCGTTACTAAGATAACTTTATTTGTGATATCGTAACCCATAAATTGCTCTCTATATTGTTGTCAACAATTTTAATTGTGGTCAAAAAACAATAATAAAGTTACCATTATTGACCACAACTAACTAATTAAAACTTATTATCAACCACTAATTCACTTAATGGTAATTGTCCAGGTTTTGGCCAAGCATCTTTAACCTTTTTCCCAATCGCAACCATTGGACCCATAACATAATCATCAGGCAAATTGATCAATTCAGCAACCTTATCAATATCAAAACCAATCATGGGACAAGAATCATAACCCATTTCTTTAGCTGCTAACATTAAAGTTTGCATGGCCATCCCAATTGATCTTTGTGCTTCATCTCGTTGTAACCATTCCTTTCCTTCATGAAAAGGTCCCATCCAATTAACTAATAATTCTGCAACTTGTTGGGGTGCATTTTGCCAATAACGTTGGGGATCTTTTTGCCAAGCTTTCGTATCTGCTGTAAATAAAATCAACAAAGAAGCATCGGTCATTTGTGCTTGATCATTACCAAATTCTTTGCGAATTTTTTGTCTTAATTCTGCATCTCTTAACACCACAAAACGCCAATGTTGAATATTAAAACTGGTAGGGGACTGAATAGCTGCTTCCAGTAATTTTTGTTCTTCTTCCGCAGTAATTTTATGGTTAGGATCGTAAGCTTTAACCGCACGACGTTGATAAATTGCATCGAAAGTATTCATTGAAAAAACCTCTTGATAATTTTCATAATAGATTGACAATTAAGCTAAATCAAACAGTAAAATTTCAGTCTCGTTGCTAGTGGAAATCAGAGCAACTTTTGCTTCTTGAGTAATGGCAACCCCATCACCACTGTTGACAGTTTTACCATTAATTGTTATTGAACCTTTAACAACTTGCAGCCACAAAGAGCGATTACTTTTAACACCATAGTTAAGGCGATCTCCTTCTTTTAAAACGGCAGCATAAAGATCCACATCCTGATGAATTTTAATAGAGTCATCTCTACCATCACCAGATGCAACTAATCTTAATTGTCCCTGTTTTTGGGCCAAAGGAAAATATTTTTCTTTATAATTAGGTTGCAGTCCTTTTGTATTAGGAAGAATCCAAATTTGCAGAAATATAGAAGTTTCGCATTGACAAAAAAGACAGAATATGATTTTGAGCTTTAAATGCGATCGCTAAAAAAGAAAATTGACAAATAGATAAAAACCCTGGGGAGCATCCCATTTTTGCCAAAAACTTATTCTTGGAGTTTGACGGGGAGAGGGGGAGATGGGGAGACGGGGGGAAATTAATCAGATCAACTATTATCAATCAAGGACAATTT
>NZ_JASJEB010000112.1 GCF_030064895.1 Crocosphaera sp.
ACCGACCCAAACGCCTTGGGAGAGTCCGACCTCTGGGTTGTTAATGGCAACATTGATAATCTAAGTTGTCTCGTTGAACAAGGAATCTCTAGTAGTGATACGGAGAGAATCCCCCACTATATTGCTACACAAGAGCGAAGCAATTAGTGGTGGGAGTATGTCAAACCCAAATAACCGTCAGGACTAACATAGATAGTAGTGTGAGATGGGTTCGATTCATCGGACACAGAAGAGTCTATATTTATTGTTTGTTGATCTTGATTGACTTTTATTGGGCCACATGAGTAAAGAGAAACAAGACTGAGAGCTAAAAATAATGAATTGATAGGGTATTTCACTTTTATCCTTAATTAGATTTGTTGAACAAAGTTGCTTATAATAAAAGTCAGCAGGATTACCGATTAATTACTCCATCACACCTTTGAAGGTTTATTGGCTTTATGACTAGCATCGAAGACATCCAACCTGCCTCCAAAAGCAAGGTAATGATCTATCAGCCCTATTATCCTAAAGATAAACATAAAGTTCTCCCCTATGCCATCTCTCTATACGATTTAGGACATCTAGAAGGGACAAGGCGCATTGAAGGGGGAAAAGGTATCCCCTTTGTGGCTACCTGGTATGTATCTAAGTTGCCCTCAGAAATCACTCGTTGCCGGATACAGTTTGATGGCCAAGCAGATTTAAGTTATGAAATTACTATTCTTAATGCGGAATTTATTGACTATCTGATTTCAGCACTTAAATCTTGTCAACAAGGACAAACAGCAGATTTTCCTCAGGGATTCTATCGCAAGTTGCTACACTGTGAAGAGTCTGCCTCGTGAACTACCTACGCCAAATTGAAGATTATTGCGTTGGCTTCCTACCCAATGGACAGCTTTCTGCTCCGAAGAGCAGCGAGTCTCACATCAAGGCCATAGGCTTTGCCCCTCGTCCCGAAGGTCAGAGTACACGGTTAATCAAATTTTCGGATGTATATAGCTTGGTTGTCGCTATTTACTTGCCGTGTCAAGCCCTTTGATCATATCACAAACCCTGTCCGCGATTCATCCGACGCTGATTGTTTCAGCGATTGTTAAACTCCGCAGACAATATAGCGTCGGGCTTCTCGCGGCGGACAGCTAAACCCATAGAAAATTAAGGAGTAACAGGGTGGCTAAGTCAACCAAATACTTAATTGTAGCCTCAATTGAACCTTACACTGGCAAGTCAGGAACCATTTTAGGACTCGCCCGTGAGTTTCAAAACAAAGGGTTCTCCATTGCCTACAGTAAACCTATTGGGACTTGTTTCAAGGAGCAAGACCCTAACCCCAAAGAAGCAGATGTACAATTTATTGCTGAAGCCCTGGGCTTAAAAGAAGCTCAGGTTCGCTGGCCTCTGGTGGACTTGCAAAGTCTAACACTGGAAAAACGACTCAAACAAGAGGATGACTCAGACTACGCGGCCTTGTTGCAGGAAAGTTTATCCAGTATAGAGGCTGACGTGGTCATATTAGAAGGGGCTGGAACCCTTTCCCAAGGCAGTATTTTTGGTTTATCTATTCTCGATATGGCCACAACCCTAGACGCTTATGTGTTGTTGGTAGCCCGTTATAATTCTCCCTTGGTGGTAGATAGTCTTGAAAGTGTCAAACTAGCATTGGGCGATCGCTTGGTTGGGATGGTTATTAATAATATTCCCACTCAAGAGCTAGAAACAACTCAAACTTTGGTTAAACCCTATCTCGAAAGTCATGGTATTCCCGTCTTAGCTTTATTACCCGCTAGTCGTTTACTGCAAAGTGTTAGTGTTCGCGAAATTGCTCGTCAGCTAGATGCTCAAGTTTTGTGTCGCAACGATCGCTTAGATTTAATGGTAGAAAGCCTCACTATTGGAGCGATGAATGTTAACTCTGCTTTAGGATATTTCCGACAAGGGCAAAATAAAGCTGTTGTTACAGGAGGCGATCGCACCGATCTACAACTAGCTGCCCTAGAAACTTCTACCAGTTGTCTGATCCTGACAGGACACATGAACCCTCAACCGCTCATTATCAGTCGTGCTGAAGATGTAGAAGTGCCGATCCTTTCTGTTGATCTCGATACATTAAGTACGGTGGAAATCGTTGATCAATCCTTTGGCAAAGTACGACTACAAGAAAAAATCAAAGTTGGCTGTATTCAGGAATTAATGGCTAAAAACTTCGATATAGAGCGTTTTTTCTCACAATTAAACCTTACATGAGTTTAAAACGATTGTTGCAAGAGGAAAGGGGATTGACACTCTCGCCCGCTACAAGCGGGGGGATTCTTGCACAGAATTAGCCCAAAGTCTAACTCTGATGGGCGTTGTCAAAACGCCTCTATTGACTCGACTCAAATCTAATTCAAGCCTTGCCTTTACTTTTCTCAAGATGTTGGCCGCACCATTGGCATCACAATTAATATACTGATTTTGAGCAGTTTGATACAGTCCTCTTTGCACTCGTTTTCCGCTCTCGTGCCACCTTTCGGGTTTTTCACCGTATTTCGGTAGCTCATCATTGTCTAGAAAACTAGCTTTTGAAGAGTAACTTTCTTCTGTTTCAATAAACCTAATACCGTACTTTTGACAGAGTTGAGCAATACGATTTTTTAATTTAGCTGTAGGCACAGAAACAAACTTTTGGTTATTCTTTTTCCCTAAGTTAGCTCCTTGCTTTTGTCCCTGATTCCAGCCAAAAACTAGAGTACCTATGCTGTTAACAAGACAGTAATTGATAACTATTCTTGCAGCTTTATTGGTAGCATCTCGCATTTGTCGATTACGCTTTTCTGTGATGTTTGCTAATGTTCTAGACCAAAAACCTTGTGGTTTTCCTTCTTTTAGCTTTGCTAGTTGTTTGTTGTACCATTGGTTGATTGATTTTAAATGTTTCCCATCCACAATGAAGCTATCTCCTGTATTAGAGACGCAAGTAAGCCAATTGTTTAAGCCATGATCTAAGCCTAACGCTTTAGACTCATCTAAGGGCTGCATCTTAATTTGTTCGGAATAAACAAATTCAGCATAAAAACACCGGTTCCTTGGTAGAAGTCTGATCTCTTTTATGGTTGACCAATGCAAATTTGAAGGCATGGGAAGAAAAAACTCAGAAATTCCAAACCATACTTTGACTTGCCTTCCTAATGGAAATCTAATTTTTCCATTAACAAGCTTTAACCATTTTTTAGGGTAGCTTACTGTAAATAACCCCCCTGACTTACGGTATTTAGGAGGACGAGGCTTTTGCTCTAAATCTCCCTTGTTAGCTTTAGCCAATAATTTCTTAAAAGACTTAAATGCTTCTCCAACGTTCAAACAAGTTTGCTGCATGGAAGAAGCGTAACCAGCTTTAAAATGCAAGTTAGTTTTCATCTGTGCCGTTAGGTCATATCCTGTGACTATTTTTCTAGTTTTAAAGAAAATTTGACGACCATAGTAGACAGCACAATTATATAAATCATTGGATTCAGAACAAAGATACTCAATGATGGACAAAGTATTTTTGTCTTCTTTGATTAGATTTTGTTGGCATCCAAACAAATTTTAATCCTCGAAACAAATGTGGAAAAGTTAGTACCGCTAAAGTTATGGCTTATATTAATGATCATCATCATGCCCGACATTAATTCAGACGGAGGCTAAAGCCGCGCGAGTCGCTTTTCCACCCCGTTCTAAAGAGACGGGGCTACCAAGCTCCCATATTTTCTCGTGTGCCTATTTCCTCAACCCTCTTTTCACTATGATTGGTTATCGTTGTTATCTTCGTTTTTGTCTTCTTGATCGTTAGAATAGGAGCGACCACGAGAAAAAGAACGAGAAGTTTTTTGACGAAACTGACGGGCATAAGCTTGATTACGTTCAGCTTTTTCTTTCTTTAAATTACGACGTTTAGCCACAATGGATTCCTCTGTTCAATGATGATATACTCCACCACAGGTGGTGAATAGGGACTTTCCCTCGGAAAACCTACTGGAACTATTCCAGTTGATTCTTGACACTTGTGCGCCGTAAAACGGCAAGTATACTTTTTTGCTTTGTCTAGTCCGTATTTTCGCATGTCCGAGAAAATACGAATTTATCAAGTCTTTTTTACAAACCCTACTACCATAACACTTAATTTCCAAGCAAGTCAATGTTTGAATGATGAAGGTTTTGCCACAATCCTTAAACATTCGAGCAAATTGGTTAACATAAATGATAAATTGGAGCTATGTCTACGGTTTCAATTTTTTTGTTATTTGGTTTTCATTAACACAAAATTGATAAATTGTCTAGTAGTCAACGACACCAAACTAAAAAGAATATTCTTAACTTTTTGGGGTTTAAATTTAACCGCAAACCTCCCCCATTTACTATTGATTACTCTATGAGGAAGTTAACTTATGTCTAGTGAAAAGCCTTCTCCTCTATCCTCAAATATTTCTGATGTTTCTTTATCGCCAACAGATGAATTTTCCCAAGAAGAATTGATAAGTCTGCTCAAAAATACCATTACTAAACTGGATATAATTGTTGATGAAATCAGTGATAAAAATCTTACCACTTTACCTAAGCAAGAAAGCTTAAATGCACTCATTAATAGTACAGAAATGATTGCGAATTCTCTAAAAACGGAAGAAAAAGAAACAGAATTGCTAACCGAAAATTTATCGGCAGAAAGTATAGAAAATGAAGAAATAGATGGCCTGGAAAATTGGGCAGATGATCTGACTTCAACAGAAACTAAGGAGACAGAAACGATAGAAGAAACTAGCAAAGAAGTTGAAGAATTCGACAGTACCGAACAAGAAGATTCTGATACTTCTTCGATTATCAAAAATTTATCAGGGGGAAAAATAGCCGGCATTGTAGGATTACTTATTGTTGTTATTTTGTCCACATCATTTTTCTTATTTAAACCAACTTTACCTAATCTGAAAATTTTTAATAATTCTCCAGAAACTACTCAAAATCAAGTAGTAGAAACCCCACCCCAACTAGAGGAACCATCGTTACCAGAACCGATTAAAAATGCCCCTTCTCCTCAACCAAAATTAACCCCAGAACAAAGCTTAATTGCAGCCATCCAGAAAGAAGTAACAGATTTAACTAATCAATATCCTGACGATTTGATTGGGAGAATAGAAGCCAACTTTATCGGCAGCCGTCTCATTGTAACTGTAGGTTATCAATGGTATAATTTAACAACTGAAGAACAAGATAGTCTAGGTAACAATATCCTAGAACGCTCTCAAAGTTTTGATTTTAGGAAATTAGATATTTTAGACAATCAAGGCAATCTAGTGGCTCGTACTCCAGTGGTAGGTAAGGAGCTTATTATCCTCAAAAGAAATCAATCAATCAAATAATCTTTACTCAAAATTATGGCAGATTCAATTATGTATCAAGAGGATGGTTTTGTTGTCCTCGAACCCGATCAAGAAGAACAGATACTCACTGCTCAAGAATTATTAGAAAAACTCAAAGAAATTTTAGTCACTCGTCAAAATGATTTACCGAGAGAATTAGAAAAATTTAGTACAGTGGAGGCACAAGCAGAATATTTAATGGAGAATTTTTGTGATCTCGATATGGGTTCAGATAGTTATTTACAATGGTATGTTATCCGCTTAGAAAAATAAGCTTAATTTTTAACTTCTTCTTCGTATAAGATAGCTGGTTGTTGTTGAATGTTATCAGTAATAGGGGTAACTTTATCAATTACTCCTATTAATTCCTGATAATTAGGAACCTCCCCATTAGCAATGTATCCCACAGAAGCAGAAATCATTGGAGGGGCAGAGGTTAAAATCCTAAGTAGTCCTTCTTGTTCGATTTGGGGAAGCTGATTAGAGACTAAAACAGAGCCATTAGGAACAGAATTATCATCTTGATAGAGAACACGGAATTTGTTTTCTGGAACTGTTGCACGATAACGATTATATTGTTCAAGAGACATGGCTGCGGCTACTACTTCCCCTTGAGCAAGCCATTGTAATGCTTGTTTTGGTGTGGCCGCTAAACGAATGTTACTTAAGGTTAGCCCATAAAGATTCAGTAAAGGGAAATAGTAGCCTGTAGCCGACCCAGGTTGTCCAAGGGCAACAGATTGGCCATTTAAGTCAGAGAGATTTTGAAAAGAACTTTCTTGAGCAACAACAAAGATAGAACGGTTGTTGAGTCCTCCTTCTAGGGGCAAAATAGGTATATATGCCGATTTTTGACTGGCGATCGCTGCTAAACCAGGAGAAGCAAACACAAGATCCCAACCTTTATCATTAATTTGAGCAACGGCCTGACGTTCGTTATAGGCAGGTTCTAATTCTACGATACTATTGAGTTCTGATTCAAGATATGTTTTCAATTCTCCGTATTTTTCTTCTAATTGTTCATCTTCTCCAAAGCTAACTACACCTAAAGTGATACGAGAGGGCAACTGTTGTCGTGACTGACAACCAAACAAGGTAAAAACAATTAAGACTAAGTATAAACAACGAAATTTCATGTCAGTAATCAATAAAAGTTAAGCTAACAACATTCTCTTTATTATTTTAGTTCGCTCAAAGTAACTATGAAAGTTTTAGTTATTTTTTGGGCATACTACTATCATGATAAGCCATGAACTAACCTCAGAGGAGACTAGCACTCCATTTTCAGCAATATTCTTAATGTTTGTTGATAATGGTTTCTCAAGTTTAAGCCATTTCTAGGCTTTTGGCTGACAGTCTTTGGCAATGATTGGTTAGTTTATCGATATTTTATCGTCTTTTTTTTATGCTTCTCAGAATAAAACCATGTTTAAAGACAATCATCTGCTCAAGAATCTTAAAATTGCCACAAAGTTAAATGTTTTATTGATCTTTATTGCTGTTATTACTATTTTTCTAAGTGGTGGGGTTTTATCTTTAATTATGTCTCACAATGCGGAAGGAGTCGTGACAGATAAAGCTTTAGTTCTTATGGAAACCATGAGTGCAGTTCGTAATTATACTAGCACTAAAATCAACCCGGAATTAGCATCTAGATTGGAAACAGATTATCAATTTTTACCCCAAACGGTTCCTGCTTATTCCGCAAGGGAAGTGTTTGAGTATTTTCGAGAACAAGGGGGTTACAAAGACTTTTTCTACAAAGAAGCGACTTTAAACCCTACTAATTTACGGGACAAAGCTGATGACTTTGAAGCGAAAATTGTTCAGAAATTTCGTAATGATAAAAGTCTCGAACAAGTTTCTGGTTTTCGTTCTTTTAATAGTGGTGATATTTTCTATATTGCCCGTCCTTTAGAAGTTTCTAAAGAGACTTGTTTACGCTGTCACAGTACCCCAGATGTTGCTCCAGAAAGCTTATTAACAACCTATGGTAGAGAAAATGGTTTCAATTGGAAACTACACGAAATTGTTGGTGCGCAAATGATTTTGGTTCCTGCTAATGCTGTTTTTGAAAGTGCTAAAAAACTACAAGTTTCTGTCACTTTTATTTTAATAGCTTGTTTAGCTTTGGCGATTATTTTAATTAACTTTTTCTTGACATTTTCAGTAACAACTCCTTTAAAGAAAATGGCACAGTTAGCACAGCGCATTAGTACGGGAGATTTAAGTCAAGAATTCGCCCATCCTTATAACGATGAAATGGGAATGTTAGCTGCTTCTTTAAACCGTATGAAAGTTAGTTTAGATATTGCAATGAATATGTTAAATTCTGATACAGAGTAGAAGCAATGGATAATGGATAATTATTATTGATAAAACCCCGTCTTTAAGGACGGGGTCTTACTTTTAATTTAAACTTCGTTGCTAACGACGGGGGCTTATTTCAGGCGAATTTCTAGAGCTTTTCTCGCTTCTTCTCGATCATCAAAATGAATCTTCTCTGTGCCTAAAATTTGATAATCTTCATGACCTTTTCCTGCAATTAAAATACCATCTCCAGGGTTGGCTTGTAAAATTGCTGTGTTGATAGCTTTGGCGCGATCGCTAATAACTAAAGGTTCAACTGTTTCAGGAATTCCTGTTAAAACATCTTCTAAAATTTGCTGAGGATCTTCTGTTCTAGGATTATCAGAAGTTACCACCGAAACATCAGCTAATTGAGCCGATGCTTGACCCATTAAAGGGCGTTTTGTACGGTCACGATCCCCTCCACAGCCAAACACACAAATCATTTTGCCTTTAATAAAAGGACGAGCAGCTTTCAATAAGTTTTCTAAACTATCGGGCGTATGAGCATAATCAACAATCACACTAATATCTTGTTTTTCGTTAATTTGTACCCGTTCCATTCTGCCAGGAACTCCTAAAAAGTTCGGTAATTTCTCGACAATTTCTTTTAAATCTAAACCGAGATATAAAACCGTTGCTACGGCTGCTAAAACATTAGATAAATTAAATTGTCCCACTAAAGGAGAAGTAAATTCAATGTTACCTAATGGGGTGTTTAAAGTTCCTGTTACTCCGTTAGCTTGATAGGTTAAATTACTGGTATAAAAATCGGCTTTTTTATCCTCAACACTATAAGTCCAAACTTGTTCAGGCTGGAAACTATCAATTAATCTTTTCCCGTAGGGATCATCTAAGTTAACAATGGCCTTTTCTTGTAAATAATCTGGGGTAAATAATAACCGTTTTGCTGCAAAATAATCTTCCATATCTTTATGAAAGTCAAGATGATCTTGGGTTAAATTTGTAAAGACACTAACTTGAAAAGGACATTGTTTAACCCGTCCTTGGACTAAAGCATGGGAACTGACTTCCATGACACAATATTCATTATTAGCTGCCACTGCTTCGGCCAGTTGTTCTTGTAACTGAGGGGCAAAAGGTGTGGTATGTACGGCCGTTCGTTCAAACCCTGACCAACGAGTATATAATGTGCCAATTAAAGCGGTTGGTTTTTGACATTGACTCAGAAAGTATTCAACTAAATGAGTAGTTGTTGTTTTCCCATTAGTTCCTGTTATCCCAACCATTTTTAATTGTTGTACCGGATAGTTATAAAAAGCTGCTGCGATTTGCGCAGCTACCGTAATAATATCCTCAACAATGATTACACAATTATCATCTTTAGGTGGGAACTTTTGGGCAGCTTGGGGACTAATAATAGCAGCAACAGCCCCGACTTCCATGGCACTTTGCCAAAACTCACCGCCATCTACACGAGTTCCTGGCATACCGATAAATATATCCCCAGGTTGACAAGAATGGGAGTTGGTTGAGATTCCTTTAACCTCTCTTTCTAGAGCAGAATGAGTGGGAAGAGAGGGAAGATTGGAAACGTTATTTAATAAGTCCTGAAGTTTTTTGCTGGTTAACATAATCTTTAAATAACTAACCGTTTAATAATGGATAATTATCTTTACCTACAAGGTAAGATGATTGAAATGAATCAAATTTTGTTTCTTTTATTCTTGAAAAGAAAAAATTTCCAGGTAATTAAATTAATTAATTATCGAAAAAATTTTGTTTAAAACTTTTCCCTTTGAGAGGGACTTTGTTTAAGGGTTGACAATAGATAACTAATTAACCTAACATACTAGCATAGGTTTAAGTCAGTAATTTTCGATGACCATTTTTGAGGGAACTTTTGCCCAAGATACGTCCGCTTTGCGTTTTGCCATCGTTATTGGTCGTTTTAACGATTTAGTAACAGATAAACTCTTATCAGGGTGTCAAGATTGCTTGAAGCGTCACGGGGTTGATGTTAACCCCCACGGAACCCAAGTGGACTATGTGTGGGTTCCTGGTAGTTTTGAAACTCCTTTAGTCTCCCGTCAATTAGCCTTATCGGGTAATTATGACGCTATTATCTGTTTAGGGGCGATTATTCGCGGTAATACTCCTCATTTTGATTACGTCGCAGCCGAAGCAGCTAAAGGCATCGCAGCAGCCGGCTTTCAAACAGGAACCCCAGTGGTTTTCGGTATTTTAACCACAGATACCATGCAGCAAGCTTTAGAAAGGGCTGGAATTAAGAGTAATTTGGGCTGGAATTATGCCTTAAACGCTCTAGAAATGGCTAGTTTAATGGGTCAACTTAGGGGTGAACTTCCGGCTAATAATGCTCAAGCAGCTTTGCCCGTTTCTCAGTTAAAGAACCCGATGATCTCAGAATGACAGATTTATCCGTTTCTTGGGAAGAGTATCACCGTCATGTTGAGACTTTAGCGGTGAAAATATATCAATCTCAATGGCAGTTTAACCAAATTGTTTGTATTGCTAAAGGAGGTTTACGGGTGGGAGATATTCTCAGTCGTCTTTATGATCTTCCCTTAGCAATACTTGCTGCTGCATCCTACGGAGGAGAAGATAAACGTTCTCGTGAAGAAATCAAAATTGGTCAACATTTAGCCATGACCAATAATAAGTTAGGAAATCGTATTTTATTGGTGGATGATCTAGCTGATTCTGGAGTTAGTTTAGAGAAAGTGAGTCAATGGTTACAACAGTATGGTTTCCCTATTGAAGAACTCCGTACTGCTGTTATTTGGTATAAAAGTTGTTCCCAGTTTCAACCAGATTATTATGTCGAATATTTAGCAGATAATCCTTGGATTCACCAACCTTTTGAACGTTACGAGACAATGGATATTGAAGAGTTAATCAATTGATAATTAAACTTTTTTTGTGTCATAATTAAGATCATTAGGCTTATATTAATTTAAAAAGCTAAAATCAATAGTGTATAAGTATTTTTTTAGTAGAAATTGAGGTTAAACGGAAATCATTGACTCAAAGTAATGTAAAAGGTAGAGACAACCATCACCATGATCATGGTCATAATCATGTTCATAGTGAAACATCATTAAAACAGATTATTAATCGTCTTTCTCGCATAGAAGGACATATTAGGGGAGTCAAAACAATGGTTTCAGAAAGTCGCCCTTGTCCCGAAGTTTTAGTTCAATTAGCTGCGGTTAGAGGGGCCATTGATCGGGTATCTCGTATTATTCTAGACGAACATTTGAATGAATGTGTTGCCCGTGCTGCTCAAGAAGGAAATATCGAAGAAGAATTGCAAGAATTAAAGTCAGCTTTGGACCGATTTTTACCCTAATCAATGACTCAAAAAAGCTTCATCGATAATTACTATTATATATAAATAAAAGCCAATGTACAGTAAAATGTTAACTAATTTGTGTACTGCAATAACCACTCTTGTAAAACAGCACGACATTGCAGACACTTTAAGTCTTTTAGTAAGTTATTGATACCTTCTAAAGTTGTCGGATAAATCTTTTCTATCTGCTTACTATTAATGATAATCTGAGGTGATATTTCTGCTACAAAACCGTAGAGTTTTTGGTTAGAAAAAGAACTATTAATAGCCCAACCTACTTGATTTAAAGGATTTAAACTTACAAGATCAAATTCATTTATTCCTAGTTCTCGACGGAGTGTTTCTAATGCTGCATTTTTTGGACTTAAACTCGGATTAACTCTTCCCCCAGGAAAATCAAGAGTAACTTGTTTCACCCCTGGACGATAGGAAGAATTAGGTAAAATAAGTTGATTATTTTGAATCGCAATAATAACAACAGAATCAACTTTTTCTACTCGCCAATAATCTAAGATTTCTTGACGATTATTTTCCAGTTTTTCACCGATTAAACTAAGCCAAGGGGTATTAAGTTCCAGGAAAAGTTCAAGGGTACGCCAAGGAGTTTGCTTGTTCATGGCAGGATTATTTACTGTATTGTAGGGGTCAGCGGCCGTTGACCCCTACAATGTCAACGACGGGGTCTTATTTAAGCTGCTGGTAAAGACTTTTGGGTGTTAATAGTCCTCACATTATTATCTACTGGTTGATCTATTTCTAGCAGTAAATTACGAACTAAACGGGCAACCAATTTCTGCATTAATCCTTCAGCAATTTTGTGACCCATTTGCTGAGTTTCGGGCTTTCCTAATAGTTTCATCAGCAAAGGAACAACCTTCATGGGATCAAAACCAGGGGTGTTTTGCAGAATTTGTAAGATGTTTTTTAAGTGTTCAAAACTCTCACTATTATCTTGTAAATCTTGAGGTGTTTCTTGAACAGCTAATCCCACTTGTTCTCTGACAATACTAGACATATTAAACCAAGTGCGACGGCTAAACATATCTAAAGCATTAGTAATTTCATTGACTAATCTTTCCCTAATAAATTCACCCCGTGAAGAGAAGAGAAAATCAGCAGCTTGATCCACAACTTTATCAATATCATAATCTTGGGAATCTTTAGCATTTTTCATCAAATTTTCTAAGCGATTCCAGCGAAAACTTCCTTCTTTAAATAATAAATCTTTTAGAGAAGCACGTAATTCTGGAGAGGGATCGGTTAATAATCTTTTGGCTACATAAGGATAGGCTTTACTTAATACTTTAAAGTTAGGATCAATACCGATCGCGATTCCTTCTAAGGTTACCATTGAGCGTAAAATTAAAGCATAATAAGCAGGAACTTTAAAAGGAAATTCATACATCATTTCCGACATTTGATCCGTAATACTTTTGAAATTTAGTTCCGCAACACTAGAACCCAAAGCATTACCAAATACTTCTGTTAAAGCAGGAACAATGGGAGTTAAGTCTGTTTCTGGTTTCAAAAAGTCTAACTTAACATAGTCATAAGCTAAAGCATCAAAATCGCGATTTACTAAATGGACAACTGCCTCAATTAATCCATATCTTTGATAAGGTTTGATACGACTCATCATGCCGAAATCAAGATAAGCTAATCGTCCATCTTTCATGGCCAATAAATTACCTGGATGGGGATCAGCATGAAAGAAACCATGTTCTAATAATTGACGTAAAGAACAATTAACCCCTACTTCTACTAAGTGTGTGGCTTCGATTCCTTGTGCCTGGATTTCTTGAATATTAGTTAATTTAGTTCCCTCAACCCACTCCATTGTTAATACTCTTCTGCCTGTATATTCCCAGTAAATTTTAGGCACATAAATTTCAGGAATATGTCCATAAAGTTTAGCAAATTCTTCCGCATTTTTTCCTTCTTGAATATAGTTTATTTCTTCAAAAATACGACCTGCCAACTCATCTGTAATAGCTACTAAATCTGAACGAAGAAAGGTAAAGGTTTTTTGCGCCCAAATGGACAGTTTACGTAAAATATAAATATCTAAAGTAATTCGTTTAATTAAATCGGGGCGTTGCACTTTAACCGCTACTTTTTCCCCTGTTTTCAATCTTCCCTTATAAACTTGGCCTAAAGAAGCAGCAGCAATGGGTTTATCTGATAATTCAGCATATATGCTCTGGGGATTTTGACCTAATTCTTCTTTAATAAAACCATAAGCAACCTCATTAGGAAAAGAGGGTAATTGGTCTTGTAATGTCGTTAATTCATCTAAATAAACAGGAGGAACTAAATCTGGTCTTGTGGATAAAGCTTGCCCCACTTTAATATAAGTCGGTCCCAATTCTGTGAGCATTTCCCGTAGATGAATAGCTCGTTTTCTCTCTTCTTTAGGGTTTTTTCCTCTAATTTTATCCCACCATAATCCTAATGCAAAACGGACGAATAATAAGAACACATTGATGAGACGACTAATAACCTGGGGAAGACGTTTACGATAGTAGTCGTTAATTGTTTCAGGACGATACTGCCAACTTTCGGGAGACATATCACTGATCGGTCCCAAGTCTTCACTGTGTCCCTGAGGAATGTGACGGGGTTGCACATCAATAGTAATGGTTTCAGCCGTAGGGGTATCTGGGGGAAGGGTTGATTGAGGCATAAAGATAATTGTAAGTTCAGTAAAATATATCCTTTTGTAAATTATTGTAACAAATTCCGTTCATTTTGTGATTAATGTTTTAGGTATTTCTCGATTAACGGCTGGATTTAGATAAAAATTTTAGCTATTTCTAACCATAATAAAAATTAAAATCTTTTAATGCTAATAACCTTTGTTTATTTAAGCGATAATGATAACCTAATCTTTGTTGTAATTTTTGCCAAGGAGTTTTTTTAACAATTGTAGAAGCATCAATATGTTGTGCTATCTGATTGAATGTTTCCCAATCTTGGCTTTTTTTTGAAGGCCATCCGGCTAAAAATGCGGCCATTCCTATGGTGATACCTTCTCCTGAGTGAATTCCATTTAATTCTAAATATAAACCAATTCTTCTCCAATTCTCTAAGAATATTTGAGCTTGATTATCTTGGTTAGAAACCATAAGTATAGATTCTCCAAAGTAACTAACCTCATCAAGATTAATCTGGAGTTTCTCAGATAATTTTTGCACAACACTGAGTCTATCAGATCGATATTTAGTAATATGTTTTATCAGATTTTTGTGAGTTCCTTGAATGCCTAAAAAATTCTCTATTTCTGTGGGTAATGGTTCATAAAAACGGGTATCAGCATCAATAAAAATTGCTATATCAAATTGAGATAAGGCAAAGTCAAGGACAAACCTTTTGTCGTTGTAGCAATGCAAAATTCCCTGCTGTTTTTGATGATAACTAATTACATTATCACAATCTTTAAAATCTTCAACTTTATCTGTTCCTATCAATACTTTAATTCCAGGAGCATATTTTTCTAAATCATGGGCTAGTTCTCTGCTCATGTTGCGATAAGGGGAATTAAAAGCTAAAGTACAAAAACAAAAATTTTTAGTTTTTTCATTCATCGGATTAATAAATACCTAAACAGAGATTGCTAATCTAATCAATTTTATTGAGTAATTGCAGAGCAATCAAGACATCATTATTGTATGATATCTTAGAATTGTAAAACTTAACCTTGTTGTTTGAAAAATTATTTCTGCTTATAATAATGACCGATTCTTCTTCGATGATTCTCGATGCTAAACAGCTATCTAAAAGCTTTGGTGGCTTAAAAGCTGTCAATAATGCTGATATACAGGTGCAACAAGGTAGTATTACCGGCTTAATTGGTCCCAATGGTGCTGGAAAAACCACCTTATTTAATCTTTTATCTAATTTTATTCGTCCCGATCAAGGGGAAGTCCTTTTTGACGGGGAAGCGATTCAACATTTATCCCCCCATAAAATAGCTTTACAAGGATGTATTCGTACTTTTCAAGTCGCTAGGGTGTTATCCCGTCTTACGGTCTTGGAAAATATGTTACTCGCTACTCAAAAACAAACTGGCGAAAATTTTTTAGAACTTTGGTTAAAACGAGGCCAGGTTAAACAAGAGGAACGAGACAATAAAGAAAAAGCCCTTGATATTTTAAAATCCGTTGGATTAATTGAAAAACGACACGATTATGCCGGTGCATTGTCTGGAGGACAGCGTAAACTCTTAGAAATGGCTAGAACCTTGATGACTCGTCCCAAACTAATTTTACTAGACGAACCTGCGGCCGGAGTTAATCCTACCCTGATCGCAGAAATTTGTGAACATATTATTACTTGGAATCGTGAGGGGATTTCTTTTTTAATTATTGAACATAATATGGATGTGGTTATGTCTTTATGTAATCATATTTGGGTATTAGCTGAAGGAACTAACTTAGCTGACGGTACTCCTGAAGAAATTCAACAAAATACCCAAGTTCTCGAAGCTTATTTAGGGGAATAATTTATGTATTTTTTCCAGAAAATGTAATAATACTAAAACTATTATTAATCATGAATTTGATAGATTAAAGATTAAAATGTCAATACTTCCCAACCCTCTCACACTCCCCACACTCACTCAACTGAAAAATTAATACACTCAATTGAAAACTGCTATAATAAAGGGTGGTAAATGGGGCTGTGGCTCAGTTGGATAGAGCAAGCGCCTCCTAAGCGCTAGGTCGCCGGTTCAAATCCGGCCAGTCCCGTCGTTAAATGAGAAACATTTTTAATATCCTTTTACCAAGACTTGGTTCAACTCTGTTTTAATTTACTATTCTGTGGACTATTCTTCTAAACCTTAGCACGATGAGAAGCAACTATTTTGGCATTTTCCCAGAAGTCATTGTCTAGTTCCGGAATAGTGGTATGGGTATAGGTTATTTAATCGGTTGGTTAATGAGATTGTAGGGTGGGCAATGCCCACCCTTACTGTTCTTTATTGTAAGCCTTCTTTTAACTGTTGTTTAGCAGTTGATAAAGCTTCAGATAACTTACTAGGATCTCGTCCTCCTGCTTGGGCTAAATTAGGACGGCCACCACCACCACCACCGCATATTTTAGCAATTTGACCAATAAATTTTCCTGCTTGTAATTGCTTTTCTTCATTGACTTTTTTACTAAAAGCTGCTACCAAACTAACCTTTCCTTCTGAGGGAATAGAACCCAAAATAACTGCACCCTCCCCTAGTTTTTGTTGTAATCTTTCGGCTGCCGTTTGTAAAGCTTTGGCATCCATTTCTCCCATGTCTGAAACCAATAGTTTAAACTCACCAATAGACTCAGCTTCGTTTAATAATTGGTCAGATTTTGCTACCGCTAACTCTTGTTTAACCCCTTCTAATTCTTTTTGAGTAGTTTTTAGTTCAGATTGTAAAGTGGTGATACGATCGCTAATTTCTTCGGGTTTAATTTTAAAGCGATCGCAGAGATCCTTAACCACAGTTTCCCGTACTTTCAAATACTCTAAAACCGCAGGGCCGGCTACCGCTTCAATACGTCTTACCCCTGAAGAAATACCGCTTTCGGACATAATTTTAAACAAACCTATTTCGGCAGTATTTCTAACATGAGTTCCTCCACACAATTCCATAGAAACTCCTGGGACATCTATTACCCGAACTTCTGCCCCATATTTCTCACCAAACATAGCGATCGCACCTTTTTCTTTAGCGGTTTCTATAGGCATCACTTCTATTTCTGTATCGTGTGCTTCAGCGATCCAAATATTAATTAAATCCTCAATTTCTTGTAACTCTTCTGAGGTAACTGCACGAGGACAATTAAAATCAAATCTCAGGCGATCAAAGTCCACTAAAGATCCTGCTTGAGAAATAGAATCATCAACAACTTTTTTCAAAGCAGCTTGTAATAAATGGGTTGCTGTATGATTAGCTTGTACCCGACGACGACAAGCTCTATCAATAGTTGCTTTAAGCCTATCATTTACAGAAACTTGACCCCTTTCTACCCGACCAAAATGAACAAAAATTCCTGATTCTTTTTGAACATCATCGATACGAATTACTAAATTTTCTCCTGTAAAAAATCCGCGATCGCCTATTTGTCCCCCTGACTCACCGTAGAATGGGGTCTTATCTAAGACAATTTGAATTTCTGTTCCTGCTGTTGCTATTTCAACGCTTTTACCCCCGATTAAAACAGCTTCAACTGTAGCTGTTGATTCTACTTCAGTATATCCTAAAAATTCTGTAGGATGGATATGTTCAGCCAACTTATCTAAGCTTCCTTGCACTGTTAAATCGATGGTTTCATGTGCCGCTTTTGAGCGTTCTTGTTGCTGCTTCATTTCAGCTTCAAAGCCTTTAATATCAACCGTCAAGTTGCTTTCTTCAGCTATTTCTTGAGTCAGTTCTAAAGGAAAACCAAAGGTATCATATAAAGTGAAAGCATCCACCCCAGAGATTTGACCTTTCTTATCAGTCTTACTAATAATTTCAGCTAGTAATTTTTCTCCTCGTTCTAAGGTCTTTAAGAAAGTAGCCTCTTCTCGTTCCAATTCAGCTTTAATAAAGCTTTCTCTTTCCCTAACTTGTGGGTAAGCTTTTTGAGAAAGTTGGATGGCAGTTTCTGCCACATCATTAATAAATTGTCCTTCAATTCCTATTAAACGGCCATGACGTACTACACGACGAATTAAACGACGTAAAACATAACCTCTATCCGTATTTGATGCAGTAATATTATCACTAATCATCTGAACCACCGAACGCACATGATCTCCAATCACTTTCAAGGAGACTTTAGTTTTTTCTGTAGATTTTTGGTAGTTAATATTAGCAATCTTAGCAGCAGTTTCAATAATGGGAAAAATCAGATCCGTTTCATAATTATTAGGAACTTTTTGTAATATTTGAGCCATCCTTTCTAACCCCATTCCCGTATCAATATTTTTATTTTGTAAGGGGGTTAAGTTACCGTCAGAATCTCGATTATATTCCATAAATACCAAGTTATAGAACTCGATAAAACGGGAATCATCTTCTAAATCAATATTGTCATCACCTAATTCGGGATGAAAATCATAATAAAGTTCTGAACAAGGACCACAAGGACCCGTTGGACCAGCTTTCCAAAAGTTATCTTTTTCTCCCATACGTTTAATTTTTTGGTGAGGAACACCAATCATTTCTTCCCAAAGTTTAAACGCTTCATCGTCATTTTCAAAGACGCTGACGACAATATTTTCTGGAGGTAATTGATAGACTTTAGTAGACAGTTCCCATGCCCATTTTATCGCCTGTTCTTTGAAATAGTCTCCAAAACTAAAATTACCCAACATCTCAAAAAAAGTATGATGTCTAGCAGTGCGTCCTACATTTTCAATATCATTGGTTCTAATACACTTTTGAGAAGTGGTAGCCCGAGGAAAGTCAGATTGTTTTTGCCCAAGAAAAATAGGTTTAAAAGGAAGCATTCCCGCAATGGTGAGGAGTACAGTGGGATCTTCAGGAACTAAGGATGCACTAGGCAGAATTTTGTGATTGTATTGGGCGTAAAATTGTAGAAAACGATCTCGTATTTCGTGTCCAGTTAGAAAAGGGGCAGTTGTGGTCATTATGATGTTCTCTGGTTAGTGAAAAATAACTCATCCTATTGGTTTTGACTGTTCATTCTATTCAATGAACAAAAGTTTAAGTAAACCATCCTAGGCTAAGTAGTGTTCTCTTATTTTTGCGAGTTCTAGGAAACAGTCTCCATGATCAAATATATCATTGCTAGTAGTTTTTCTGCTGTTATGCTGACGAATTTTGCTTCTCCTGCCTTATCCTCTGAAGGCGTTGAGTATGTCAAGAATACAGTAACCAAGGAAACTTACCCACACCCCAGTTAAAATATAAAATCGTTGTCACGATCAACAATATAACAAAACCTATCATACAAATATAATCGGTTTGGGTTAATAGTGATTCGTGTAAATAAGTTCTTTTTGAACTACCAGAAAAAGCTTTTGATTGTAAGACAACTTCTAATTTTTGTGATTTGGCCATGGCATTTAAAATCAAGGGAACTGCAATAGTCGCATAAACGGTTATTTTTTTGATAATTCCCATTTTTTCTAAAGCTAAACCCCGTAACCTTTGTGCTTCTAAAATACCTTGTATTTCTTCTAATAATAAGGGAAAAAATCGTAAAGTTGACGAAAAAATAAAGACTATTTTATAAGGAATATTTGCCTTTACCATTCCTACAACCATGTCGTTAATATCTGTGGTGAAAATTCCCAAAGGAATAATTAAAACCATAGTTAACGTTTTAAAAACAATATTTAATCCGTAAATAATCCCTTCTTGGTTCATGGTTAAACCACCGATCCAAAACCATTCTTTGGGAACAGAAAAAATAGGTGTTAGCGTTTCTGTATTCAGCAATATTTTAACCTGATCTATATTAAAGAATCCCATCACTATTACTATTAAAATATAGAAAGGAATCATTACTTTTAAGACAGTGCTGAGATATTCTAATTTGACACCAGCAAAAATACAAGCAGTCCCAACAATTAAAGTTAAAATCCCACCAGTAACTGGACTTTCCCAGACAAAAGCAATGAGAGTAATAACTACCATCATTAATAATTTTGTCCGAAAATCTAAACGAGTAAAAATTGATTGCTTATCGACAGTTTCAAACTTCATCATACTAGAAACACTCCGCTAGTTCATTGGGGGTTAATAAAGGATAATCTTGATTATTTAATTGACTTAATGTTTGGGATAATAAAACCGCTTGAGGTGGGGTTAAATAAGTAGATTCTAATAAATCAGTTTGATGATAAGCTTCCCTGATAGGTGCATCTAATAATACGGTACCTTTTCCCATAATAATAACTCTTTCTGCATAGTCCGGCATTAAATATAAATGATGAGTAATAACAATGATGGTTTTACCCATTTCATGCAGTTGACGACTCACCTCTAAAATAGCGCGAGATCCCTTATAGTCTTGTCCTGTAGTGGGTTCATCAAAGATAATTATGTCAGGTTCCATGGCTAAAATAGCAGCAATAATAATCCTGGCGCGATCGCCTTTGGGTAAGGATAGAGGGTGAGCTTGTTTATATTGTAATAATCCCATTTCTTCTAAGGTTTGACTAACTTTTTTATCTATTTCTTGGCCATCGTAACCAACATTATTCAAAGCAAAAGCAACTTCTTCTTCTACTGTCATACTAAAAATTTGATTATCGGGGTTTTGTGCCACATAACCGATAGATTTTGCTAAGTCACTTACGGATAAAACTTTTATATCTTTTTCTCTTATTTTAACCCTTCCTTGCGTAGGTTGTAATAAGTTCAAAAAGTGTTTAACTAATGTACTTTTTCCAGCACCATTTTGACCAATAATTAAACAATATTCTCCCTCATATATATTTAAACATACATTATGTAATGCTTCCGTTCCATCTTCATAAGTATGGGTCAAATTATTTGTTAGTAATAAAGGGATTTTATTCTCTCGAGATGGAACAGTTTTAAAGTCAAATTGAGGAGAAACTTTAGCAATATTCTCTAGCTTTCTTAACTGCTCAAGTCCTGCTTGCAATGTAACAGGTATATTAGCAATATTTAATCTTCTTTCGTTGATTTCATAGAAAGTTTTGGCTACTTGGGGAGGTCGCAGATCATGACGTTCCAATAAACCAATTTCTGAATAAATTTCCTGGGGCTTTCCCGTTGCTATTACTTCTCCTTCAGAAAGTAAAATTAAGCGATCGCTAAACTCGGCCATTTCTTCGGCCGCATGGGATACCATAACAATCGTTACACCTAATTCTTGGTTTAATTCTTTAACTGTTGCAAACACTTCCATTGTACCAACAGGATCGAGTTGGGAGGTGGGTTCATCTAATATTAATAAACGAGGTTGTAAAGCCAAAGCAGCAGCGATGGCTAACCGTTGTTTTTGTCCTCCCGATAATTCTTGAGGGTGCTTATCTTCCGTTCCTTCTAATCTTACTGCTTCTAAAACACGGGGAATCCGAGCAATAATTTCATCGCGATCAATACATAAATTTTCTAAGGCAAAAGCGATCTCATTTTCCACCGAAGTTGAAATTAATTGGGTTTCTGGATCTTCAAAAACAGCCCCGACATAACCAGCCAAATGACTAACAGGATGCTTCAAAGTATCGAAACCAGCAACAGTAACATAGCCAAAGAAACGACCTCCATAAAACTGAGGTACAATGCCATTTAATGTTAAACAAAGTGTAGTTTTTCCGGCACCTGTTGGTCCAATAATACCCAAAAATTCTCTTTCATAAACCTCTAAGGAAATATCCCTTAAAACAGGTTTTTTAGAATTAGGATAAAAATAAGAAACCTTGTCTAAACCAGCAATAATGTTCATTTTATTCAAATACTTATATCTAACTAACTGTGTCTGAATTTTATTTGTTTACGAATTCCTCAAATATCCATAAATCACCTAAATTCATTAATAAGGAAAATTATAACATAGAGCATAACTATTGATAAGATAGTCAGTTTTGTCTTAATCTATTGATTTTCGAGAAGAGATTACACCAAGTATATTAAAAAGAAAAAATCTCAAGCACAAAGATTAGCTAGAGGTTTTCGTGTAGCTAAAAACTGTGTTCAAAAGCTATTTATTTTTTATTTTTCTGATTTAGATTAAAACATCTCTGTGAAGCTGTTCATTTGCAAGGGAATATCAGGGTCAATCTCAAACAATAGTGTTGCGCCACAGTTTTTCTGGTGTTCTGGATCATAAATCACGCGGCCAACCCCTGGAATTCTCACCTCATTACATAAGAAACTATGTCCCCCCATTTTCACGGCAATAACGGGGTACTGAGTCTTATTATCGTGATTATGTCTGAGTATAGTCTGAATAACATGGATAAAGGTCATTATTTTTTGTCTGCGTATTCTCCAGCCACCTTTTGGCCCTTTATTTTTACGGCTTATTTTGGGCATCCCATCAGAAGATACAGGGAATTGCCAACGACCATTTTCTTTATAGGCTCCTTCAATACGACCGTCTATAGCTAGTTTTCGCACACGCTGAACCGATAAATGAAGTCGACAAGCAGCTTGAGTAGTCCCAATACAAGTTTCTGATATTATACTATTGCGCAACAGTTAAAACCATTATATAACCTTTGTTTCGAGTTTGGTATTCAAGATTATAATTTATCCTAATGTCGTGGCTAATAGTTCATAAAAATATAGTCACATAAGACATATCCTTATTTTGCCGGTATTACTCTGACTGGGTGAACTACAACACCCTCTATCCCATGGCCAAAGACATTTGGGACTGCTTTTCTCATGATGTTCAACGACCCATTAACATCAGCATTGATTAATTTTCTTTTGCCAGTACGATACAAACCTCTATTTATTCTTTTCCCAGAAAAAGTTACTTGATTTTTTTGACCTTTCTGATAAACCGGAAGAGGATCATTATCCAGAAACGAAGCTTTTGATGTATAAGATTCTTCAGTAATAATTACCTTTATTCCCACCATCTCTGCTTTATAAGATAACATTTCTATGAGCTTATTATAGGGAATAGATACAAAATTTTGGTTATTTCTTTTCCCTAAGTTAACTTTCTGTTTCCAGTCAGTATTGTGGCCAATAATCAGAGTTGCTATTTTCTGATTAATCAGAGTATCAATAATCAAACGAGATGCTTTGTGGAGATAATCATTGATCTTGAATTCTCTTTTATTACAAAGTTTTTTTAGTTTCTGGCTTGATTTATTTTCTCCCAAAAGAGATTGTAATTCGCTTTTGACTTTGTTATAGTATTGATTGATAGATTTTAACGGTTTGCCATTTATCAAGAGCGGTTTTATTCCGGCTTGATTGAAAGTTAATGTAGCTAAATTGTTTAAACCAATATCAATACTAGCGTAGCGATTTTCCTCTAACTCGTATTGTTGTGTATCTGCGTCATAAATGACCTCAATGACATAATGGTTAAGTCTGGGAACAAGACGAACTTGTTTAATTTTTGAAGTATCTACCTTGGTTTTCAAGTAAATTTCAGTCTTACTGGGATTAATAATACCCTGCTTAAGCTTTTTTCTGCTGATAGCTTGCGCCGTATAAACCACCACATTTCTGCCCTTCACCTTATGTTTATATCCAGGGAGACGAGGACGGGCTTTAAATTTTGATGGTGTTTTTTGGTAAGCTAAATTAGACTCTTTAAAACTTATCCAGTTTCTCTCAAGTATTATCAAAACTTGTTGAGATACTTTAGCTGGCATAGCTTGATAGTCTAATTGAGATTGCAGATTTTTCTGAATATCATGATAGTTACGGTAAGTGTTTTCAAATATGAAAGACTGACGAACTAAATAATTAGCATAGTTGTAGAGATTTTTAGATAAGAAACATAGTCGGTCAATTTCAGCATAAAACCGATGATTTTTTTTAATAATATGTCTCTCAACTAATCTCATGAATAATCCGTAAAAATGTTGTTTAATTATC